>CAYYEF010000001.1:0-10201 GCA_964470825.1 uncultured Candidatus Saccharibacteria bacterium
GAGAGTTTGAGAATGTTTTGATACCTTACAAGAATGTTGTTGAAATTATAAAAATAATAGAAGATTTAGATGAAGAAATAGAAATAGTTTTTGACCAAGACCAAATAGCTTTAAAAACAGACAAAATAAGTATTGTAACCAGAATTGTTAATGGATCTTTTCCTGATTATAAACAAATTATTCCAAAAGAATTTAAAACAAAAGTTACTGTTTTAAAACAAGACTTTATTCAACAACTTAAAATTACAAATATTTTTTCTGATAAATTTAATCAAGTAACTCTTGAAGTAAATAAAGACACTTCTAAAATGGTAGCTTTTTCAGAAAACCAAGAAAAAGGTGATTCTTTAAATGAAATTAATATTAAAACAGAAGGAGATTCTGTAAAAGCTAATTTTAATCATAAATATATAGCAGATTGTTTTGGTTCAATTGATTCAGATACTTTAGTTTTAGAATTTAATGGAACAAATAAGCCTTTAGTTATAAGAGGGTTAAAAGATAATACTTTTACTTATCTTGTAATGCCACTAAATAAATAACTTAAAAAGTTATAAAATATGGAATTAATATCTTTATATTTTGCTAAATATCAAAATCTTGGAATTGAATCTAGAACAACCAAGAAAATTTTAATTGAAGTTTTAAGAGATATAAGTAAGGTTGAAATAGAATCTAAACAAGTTAAGATAGAAAAAAATGATATAAAAATAGATGTGACTGGTCCGGCAAAAAGCCAAATTTTAATTAATAAAGTAAAGATAAACAAAGAATTTTTAAAAAGATTAGAAAATTCAGGTTTAAAAACAACAACCAAGAAGATAAATTAATTAAATTACTTAATATTAAAGCTTGTTTTTGTTTGAAAACTGTTATTGTTTTCATCCTTAATATTTACAACAAGTTGATTGTCATTTGTTTTAATACCACTTATTTCTTGAGGAAAGAAACTGTATGAATTACCAACCGTGTCTAAATCTCCAATTTTTGTACCATTTAATATAACTTCTCCATTTTTTATTTTTCTACCATCACTCATTGAAACAGCAACTACAAAAATCATTTCTTTATAGTAAGTTCCACCATTATCAATTGTTAAAATATTTAGTTTTGGTAAATTTTGCTGTTCTTTTGAATGATTAATTGATTTTATAAAAGAACCAGTTGAAAGATTTTGAGTTCTAGCCCATTCAACAACAGGGTTTTCCCATAATGCAAACTGAGGATCTCTTGCTGGGTTTGAAGGTGATGGACCAAGAGGATTGTCTTTATCTACCCAATATAGAATAGAGTGAACACCACCATCTTGCCAATCACCAGCCATAATAGGTTTAAGATCAGGACTTATTGGTTCTGGTGTAGGAAAATTTTCTACTGGTCTTTTTGACATAGCGAATTGCATAAATTCATTCCACATAGGTGCCACAATAAAACCAGCTACTTTTTTCTCCATCGGAGAATTATCGTTGTTTCCAGCCCAAGCCGCCACAGAAATATTAGGTGTATATCCAACTATCCAAGCATCACGATAATCGTTTGTGGTACCTGTTTTTACGGCCACTTGTTGATTCGGAAAATTTAAGAAAGAGTTTGAACCAAAAGCGGGTGTTCTCGCCACATTATCTGATAAAACATCTGAAATTAAACGAGATGTTTGTTCTGAAAGAACTCTAACACCTTTTATATCCTCATCTTTTGCTTCAAAAAGAGTTTTTCCATTATTATCTTCAATCTTCAAAATATCTCTTTGAGGATTTTTAATACCGTCGTTTGCAAAAATTGAATATGCATAAGACATATCAAGTGGACGAACTTCTCCACCACCAAGAACAAGAGTTAATCCATATTGATCAACGTTTGTAAGAGTTTCTAATCCCATCTTCTTGGCTAAATTCAAAGAATCTTTTATTCCTGCTAAATATAAAACTTTAACAGCAGGAATGTTTACTGATTGAGCTAATGCATCTCGTAAACTCATAGGGCCTCTAAATACACCATCATAATTTCCTGGGTTGTAACATTCTCCACCATCTGCACAAGTTGTTGAAAATTCTGTTGGTAAATCAAATACAATTGTTTCAGGACGATATCCTTTATTAAAGGCTTCTGCATAAACAAAAGGTTTAAAAGCAGACCCTGGCTGTCTTTCCGCTAGGGTAATGTTGTAGTTTCCATCAATTTCTTTATCAAAAAAATCTCTTGAACCAACCATTGTTAGAATGTCTCCTGTTTTTGGATCGGTTGCCACAATCGCACCATTTTCTGCATTATATGTTTTTTCGTTTGATAAAGCGTGTTTTTTAACTATTTCCTCTGCTTTTTGTTGAAGTTCCCAGTCTAGAGTTGTAATAACTTTTAAACCACCTTCTTGTACAACATCTTTTCCATATTCCTTTTCAATTTTTTCAATAATATACATTACAAAATGTGGAGCTTTTATCCCATAATCTTCTTGTTTTTGGAATGTAACCACCTCATTTTTTGCTTGCTCATATTGTTCTTCGTTGATAAAGCCAACTTTTTTCATTTCACCGAGAACTTGGTTTTTACGAGCTTCTAATTTATCAAAATTTGATCCATAAGGAGAATAATAAGTAGGAGCTTGGGGAAGTGCTGCTAAATAAGCTGCTTCTGCTAAATCTAGATCTTTTGCATCTTTAGCAAAGAATCTACGAGAAGCTTCTTGAATACCATAAATACTTCCACCATAAGGTATTTCATTTAAATATATCTCCAAAATCTGATCTTTTGTTAGGGTCATTTCCAAACGAGGAGCTAAAACCCACTCTTTAATTTTTCTAGAAATTTTCTTATCTCTAGTTAGAAGGGCGTTTTTTATAACTTGTTGAGTTATTGTTGAACCACCTTGTCCACCCAATAAGTTTCCTTCCATTAGGTTGGTTATTATTGCTCTAAAAATAGCAGAAACCTCAATACCTTTATGAGTATAGAAATTTTTATCCTCAATCGCTATTGTGGCTTTTTTTGAATAATCATTTATTTGATCTAATGGAATAACAGTTCTTTTGTATTCTCCATAAACATCGTAAAGAATAACTTTACCTGTTCTATCAAATATTTTAGTAGATTGGGCAACTCTACGTTCATCAAAATTATCCAAATTAGGAAGTCCTATTGTTGTGGCCCACAAAACAAACCCTCCAACAAAAATGAATCCAGAAAGAATTACGATATATAATATTTTTTTGAAATGATCCCTAATAAAAGAAAATATTTTTCTACGTTTTTTTGGCATTTGTGTAATTATATCGCGAATTTTTAAATATTTTTATTTTTTTGAAATAAAAAGGGGAAAAGTTTTTGAAATATATCAAAAAGACAAAAAAAGGCAAAAATGGTAGACTTTTATTATGTTTGGTAAAGGAAATAAAAAAGTAATCGTTGATGAAAAAAGGATTCAAAATATTCTATCAAAGAATATTGAAGATGTTTTTATAAAAGAAAATCTTGAAAGGAAATTGAAATCCGGAAAAGTTTTAAGAGTAAAACTCGGTTTTGATCCGACAGGTTCTAAAATTCATATAGGAAGAGCTATGGTTTTAAGAAAACTAAAGGAGTTTCAGGATTTAGGTCACACCATTGTTTTTCTTGTGGGTGATTTTACTGCAAAAATAGGTGATCCTTCAGATAAGTTGGAAAAAAGACCAATGTTGAATGACTCTAAAATAAGAGAGAATCTAAAAGACTATAAAAAACAAATTGGAAAGATTATTGATTTAAGTAGAGCTGAGTTTCACTATAACTCTAAATGGCTTTCAAAATTAAATTTTGCAGAAATAGCAGAATTAGCCGAAAGCTTTACTGTAAGTCAAATGGCTAATCGTAGAAATTTTAAAGACAGGCTTGATCGTGGAGAAGAAGTATCTCTTCGAGAATTTTTATATCCTCTAATGCAAGGATATGACTCTGTTAAATTAAGGGCTGATATTGAGATCGGAGGTTTTGATCAACTTTTTAATTTAAAAGCAGGAAGAATAATTCAAAAACACTTTGGAATGGTTGAACAAGATGTTTTAACTGTTACTATGCTTGAGGGTACTGACGGCAGAAAAATGTCTACTAGTTGGGGAAATGTAATTAATATTGTTGATGAACCAAATGATATGTTTGGAAAAGTTATGGCTATGTCTGATGATTTAATAACCAAATATTTTAAATGTGCTACAGATTTATCAGAAGAAGAGGTTAAAAAAATAGATACTGATATTGTTTCTGGAAAACTTCACCCTAAAGATGCAAAAATAATGCTTGCAAAAGAGATTGTTAAAATGTTCCACGATGAAAAAAAAGCAGAATCAGCACACGCTAATTTTGAAGCTGTTTTTTCTGGTGGAGCTGTACCAGAAAACATAGAAGAGGTTTTTGTTAAAAAAAGTACAAAATTAGTTGATGTTTTATTAAATAAAAAACTAATTAACTCAAAAAGTGAAATGCAAAGATTAGTTAGCGAAGGAGCCATTAAAAATTTAGTAGGAAATATTAAAATAGATACAAAAGATTTTGTTATATCTGAAACAATGACTTTAAAAATTGGTAAAAAGAGGTTCATTAAGGTTGTTGTTAGATAATTAAAAAACCACTGGTTTTGTGATCAGTGGTTTTTTTAATTTAATTTTTAGAAATCATCTTGATCATCGTATGAATCTTCATCAACAGCATCTGGATCTTCCTCGTCTTCTAAATCTAATGGATCCAAATCGTCTGTTAAATCATCATCTTCGAAATCTGCATCATCATCGCTCAATAAAACATCGTTTAATGAGTCTTGATCAGCTGTGAAAATATCGTCTGTCATATTTAAATTAAAAATTATTAATCTCTTATTTTGTATCAACAACAACTTACTTTAACAAGTCGGTATTGTGGATAATTGAGAATATATATCAAAGTTGTTTTTGTTTGGCAAGAGGTAAAAATAAAACTATCTAAAATTATTTTCTATATGTAGCAAAAAAAGTGATTCCTGTTGCAATGGCATCGAACTCATCATCATGTTTAATTGATTTTTTAATAGAAATTATTTTTGGTAAGAAATTAATAATAGTTTTTTTATCACTTTTACCATATCCTGTTACTGCAACTTTTATTTCATTAGGGGTGTGTTCCGAAATTTTTAAATTATTATTTTTAGCTGTTGAAATTATGGCTCCGCGTGCCTCTGCTACTAAAAGAGCGGTTTTTTGGTTTTTACTAAAAAATAACTTCTCAATCGCTAGGAATTCTGGTTTATATTGAAGAATTATATTTTGCAGCTGTTCTGTTATTTGAAAAAGTCTCTCTGGATGATCAAATTTTTTATCAGTTTGTATACAATCAGAAAAAAGTAAAATTTCTTTTTGACCAGCCTCTTTTTTTAAAATAGCAACCCCGAGTCTTTCGTAACCAGGATCAACCGAAATAATTATCATAATATTAAGTATATCAAAATAAAAAGTCGGTCCATGGTATTTGGACCGACAAGATATCCTAGAAAGCACTATGTTTTTTGTAAAGTTGATCTCGGTAGATCAACTACTATTTCATGAATTTTACAATCGGGTGTTTTATAAACAACCCAACCCTCTCTTTCAAGAAGAGACCCAATAATTTCAGGAATCATTTTATTTGATGTCCACGAATTATAAATAGGTTGTGATTCAGACCCATTAATATTAAAGGCCAGTTGAATTTTTAAAGGAAAAGCACTTCCTTTTTTGTTTTTTCCTAGTGCCTTCTTTACCAACTTAATAGAAGTCTGAAGATCAAAACCAACCACATCAATAACAGAAGGCAGATCAAAAGTGTTTTTCGTAAATCTTTTTAGATGAAATATGTGCCAATTAGTGAATATTAGCAGTAAAATAACTGCAATAAATAATATAAGAATAGTGATGTTCATTTTTTATTACCTCCACTCAGGATAATATATGAGTGTGCTATATAAGTCAAAAAAATTATTATTTATTCTGCATTTGTAAAAACCTCCTGAACATCCTCTAATTCTTCTAGAGCATCAATTAGGTCACCAAGTTTAGATCCATCTTCTTCTGAAATTCCTACTGTTGAAGTTGGAGTCCACTTATTACCTTCGCGGGTAAATGCCCAGCTCGCCGCTCCTTGAGCAGCTAACTCAAAATTTTGTTTAGCTAAAATATGACGTACTTCACCAGCTGTTCGATTTTTATTATCTGTTAGACCTTCGATAATAATTGCTACACCGCCAGGACCGTAAGTTTCGTAAGTTACATTATCCATTGCGGCAGTGTTTACATCAGTTCCTTTTTTAACAGCTCTTTCAATGGTATCTTTTGGCATATTTTCTTTTTTGGCTGTTTCAATGACTGTTGCAAGAGAAGGGGAGTTAACGTCACCACCACACTTTTTAGATTCAGCGGTAATCATTTTAGAAAGTTTTGAAAACACTTGGCTTTTTTTAGCATCTTCTGCACCTTTCTTGTTTTTTATTTTTGACCATTTATTATGTCCTGACATGTTTTTAAATTAACTTTATAAAATTGTATTTGGATTATAAATCAGAATATAAGTTTTGCAATTAAATTAGATAGACTTGTCTTTTATGTGGTCTGGGGCTTCTACTTCAAAATGTTCATATCCTTTTACCGTAACAATACGACCTCTTGGTGTTCTTTCTATAAAACCAAGTTGAATTAAATATGGTTCATTAAATTCTTCTAAGGTACTAGGTTCTTCTGCAAGAGCCATAGCAAGAGTGTGTAAACCAACTGGGCCACCATTAAAACGATTTATAATAGCATCTACCATAACTCTATCAGTTTTTGTTAAGCCTAGTTTATCAATATCAAGCATTGATAGGGTTTTGTTAACAGAATCTACACCCATGTCAATTTTATTTATTTGGCAAAAATCTCTACATCGTTTCAATAAATAATTAGCGGTTCTTGGAGTTTGGCGACTACGTTTTGATATTTCAGAAATCGCTTCAACGAAATCTTTTTGATTATTTTCATTTTTTAATCCTAAAATTTTTGCGGATCTGTCGATAATTTTTTCAATCTCTTCATTTTTATAAAACTCCAATCTAAAAATTCCACCAGAAAAACGTGAACGTAGTGGGGAAGAGACCATGGCGATTTTTGTAGTAGCAGCAATTAAAGTAAAAGGAGGTAATTCTAATTGAAGAGTTCGCGCAGAAGGACCTTTACCAATAATAATATCTAAAACCCCCGATTCCATTGCTGGGTATAAAACCTCTTCTATTGCTTTGTTTAATCTGTGAATCTCATCAATAAATAAAATATCTCCTGGATTTAAGTTAGTTAAAATAGAAGCAAGATCACCAACCTTTTCAATTGCTGGACCAGAAGTAGATTTTAATTGAGTCCCAATATGCTTTGCTATTAAATGGGCTAGGGTTGTTTTTCCTAATCCTGGAGGGCCATAAAAAAGAATATGTTCAGGTGGATGGTTTCGCTCTTTTGCAGCAGAAAGAAGAAGCGACAGATTACTTTTTATGGATTCTTGACCGATATATTCACCCCAAGTGTTTGGACGCAACTGTTGATCTAAAAATATTTCATCTTTGGATGAGGTCTGTATGTTTTTTGTGGGGTTTTTATCAGGGCTTGACATAAATTATATTTGTGATACTATTCTACATGAAGATACGCATTGACACAAGTTAAAGACTATATCGTATATCCAGGTCATAAACCTCTAAACAAAAGGGATTTATCCTTACAAGGTACTAAACGAGGACGCGTTGGTTAATGACGCGTGTGTTGTTTTGCTGACGCTATCCTTAGTGTAGTGCCTGCCTTTGAGCGAGCATGTTTGAAGGTTTTGTTTAGAGGTTTCTGCTCTGGATCATTACTTATTTTTTAAAAGTTCTGATTAAATCCTATCTCACTTACATTAAAATTCAACTAGCCAAGAAGTCTTTTTTGTTTCTTAAATAAAAAAGATTTTTTATTTATTTACAGCACATCTTTTCCTTCTCGTCTAACCAAATCAACCACTCTCATAACCTCTTCTATTGTGGTTGTTCCTTCTACAATTTTCCACACACCATCTTGGGCCATATCTAACTGACCCTCTTCTTCCATTACTTTTTTAATTTCTCGTTCACTAGGGTTATCTTGAACAATATCTTCTAATTTTGGACTATTTAATACTATTTCAAAAATACCAATTCGTCCTTTATATCCCGTATGATTACATTTATCACAGCCAACAGCCTTAAAACTTTTTCCAGTGAAAGGTGGTTTGTCTGTGTCACGAATACTGTCGTAAATATTTTTTACCAAATCCAAATCTTCACCTTCTAAATTTATTTCTTCATGACAGTATGGACAAAGTTTTCTAACAAGACGTTGAGCAATAACCATATTTATAGCAGAAGTTAAAATTTTTGAATTAACTCCAAGATCAATTAGACGTGGATATGCCCCAGCAGCATTGTTGGTGTGAAGGGTAGAGAATACAAGGTGACCTGTTAAAGAAGCGTGAATAGCGGTTTCAGCAGTTTCCAAATCTCGGATCTCTCCAACCATTAGAACGTCTGGGTCTTGGCGTAAAGAACTTCTCAAACCGTTTGCGAAATCGTATCCTTTTTTTGTGTCAACTTGAGTTTGTACTATTCCTGCCAAGTGATATTCAATAGGATCTTCAATAGTAATAATTTTAATTCCTGGGTTTTTAACTTTGTTTAAAAAAGAATAAAGAGTTGTAGTCTTACCAGAACCAGTTGGACCAGTGTTTAGAATCATGCCGTTTGGTTTTTCAATTTCTCGAAGAAATATTTTTAGAAGTTTATTTGAAACACCAAGTTCGTGAATTGGGGTAGTAAGACTGTTTGGATCAAGCAAACGCATCACAATTGACTCACCATTATTACCAGGTAACACAGAAGAACGAATCTCAATCTCTCTACTACCTATTTTTACAGAGAAACGACCGTCTTGGGCAGCATTTTTTATATTAAGTTTAAGACCGGATAATAATTTAATACGAGAAAGAAGAAGTTTGTAAGTTTCTTCATCAAATAAAGTTACTTCAATCAAAATACCATCAATACGAAAACGTAAACGAACATTATCATCTTCTGGTTCTACGTGAATATCTGATGCTCCGGTTGCAATTGCTGCCGCTACAACAATTTCTACAATACGAGAAATTCTAAAACCTTTATTCATTCCCATAATATCCTGAATCAGTTTTTTGGCATCTTCTATTGTTTGAACATTGGCAATAAATTTTTCAATTTCTTCGTTTGAAACTTCAAGGGTTCCAGCTTTTGATTCCAAAGCAAAAGAGAGATCTTTGTATAGCGACCAGGCGCGTTCAAGACTTTTGGTTGAAACCATGAAAGGTTCTACTAAATAACCTCTGTTTTCTAGATCTTTTATTTCATTTTGAGTTTCTATTTTATTAGGAGATTGAATGGCAAGATTTATTTTTTTATTTAAAACATCAAAAGCTGCTATTTTAGCTTTACGAGCATTTTCTTCTGGAATAAGTCTAAGAGCGTTTGTGTTTATGCTAACTCCAGTTAAATCGGCATATTTTATGCCATATCTATTAGAAAGTATTTGGGCAAGTTCCTCCTCCTCTTGTCTTTTTAGAGTTTCAAGTTTGTCTTCTATGCGAGCATTTTTTAAAGAGTCAGAATCTTTTAAGGGCATATGAATTATTATAGCAAAAAGTTTTTAAATACAGGTGTTTATAGGCTTTTAATAGGGAATATTTAATATTGACAAAATCTTAAAATATGATATTATTTTAGACAGAAGGTTTTGAACTTACTAATCAAAACAAAACTCAAACTGCTTCTGGTAAAAGCAAAGAAAGGACATTAAATGAAAAATCTAATTGTTGGTTTTTTGTCGCTCATAGCCATAGTTGTGTTGACTGGGTGTCAAACTCCCGGCATCAGTGGCGGAACCGCAAACCATCAGGTTACGCAGTGGCAGTTCTCTCTGATTGATACGGTGAATGCCAACGTGTACATTGGCGGGGCTCCTGTGGGAAGACGCCCGCCTCAGCCTTGCGGCCCTGGAGGATATCCTCCGTCGGGATATGGTCGTCCATCACAATACGGCCAACCGTATTACAGTGGAAACGGTCTATATCGGGACGGTAACTGGATTCCCCAATGGGGAGTTAACAGTTATCGACGCCCAGGTCCGTGCGGCTCTGGAGGATATCCTCCGCCGGGATATGG
>CAYYEF010000001.1:10301-73128 GCA_964470825.1 uncultured Candidatus Saccharibacteria bacterium
GTTATCGACGCCCAGGTCCGTGCGGCTCTGGAGGATATCCTCCGCCGGGATATGGCCGTCCGCCAAATGGAGCTTACCCTCCAAACCATGGGCCTAGGCCCAATGATCCGTCCAGAAGGCGTATCATTATAAACAATGAGAATGTGAACAATAATAACAATACTGTTCGCATCCTTAGAGATTGAACAAAACTTCAACCACCCCTTATCACAAAATCTTCGGATTGAGTGATGAGGGGTGTTTTTATTTAAAATACAAAACTGACGTCGTCTATATAAAATGTTAAAATATTATTAATTAAAAGATTATAAAAAGATGAAATATTTAATTAATAATGAAAAAGATTTAGAAAATGTAGCACACGAAGTGCTTTCAATTATTAATTCAAATAAATATAATCACGCCACAGTCTTGGCTTTACAGGGGGATTTGGGAGCCGGTAAGACAACTTTTACAAAATGCTTGGCTAATATTTTAGGTATTACAGAATCAGTAACTAGTCCCACTTTTGTTATTCAAAAAACTTTTTCCATCAATGAAACTAATTTAGAAAATAATTCAAATATTTTTATTCCTTTTAAGCAATTAATTCATATTGATTCTTACCGATTAGATTTATCAGGAGAACTTTTGCATTTGGGTTGGCATGATAATTTAAATCAAAAAGATAATTTAATTATTGTAGAGTGGCCAGAAAGAATCTCGGATATTTTACCTACAGAATATCTTTTATTAAAATTTTCGCACATCAATGAAACCGCCCGTGAAGTTGAACTTTTTATTATTGATTCTAAAAATAGCCAAAAAACTTTTTAAATAATGGTAAAAAAAACACAAAGAAAAAAAATAGTTTTACTTGATTCTCACGCTATTTTGCACAGAGCATATCATGCAATGCCAGATTTTTCTTCGTCAAACGGGGAACCAACCGGTGCTTTATATGGAATTGCAACTATGCTTTTTTCTATTATTAAAGAATTAAAACCAGATTATGTTATTGCTGCTTTTGATTTACCAAAACCTACTTATAGACACGAAGCTTATGCTGATTATAAAGCTGGAAGAAAAAAAACAGATGATAATCTTATTAAACAAATAAATCGCTCTCGAGATTTATTCAAAGCTTTTCAAATTCCAATTTATGAAAAAGAGGGTTATGAAGCTGACGATGTTTTGGGAACTTTGGCCAAAAAACTAAAAGACAATTTTGATGTTGTTATTGCTTCAGGTGACATGGACACTTTGCAACTAGTCGATGATGATCGAGTAAAAGTCTATACCCTTAAAAAAGGTATAAAAGACACCATTTTATATGATGAAAAAACAGTAATTGACCGATATGGATTTAAACCAGAACAGATTCCAGACTATAAGGGTTTACGTGGTGATACCTCAGACAATATTATTGGTGTAGCTGGTATTGGTGAAAAAACTGCGACTGACTTAATTAAAAATTTTGGAACTATTGAAGAAATTTATAAGGCGCTAGAAAAAAATAATTTAGAAAAATTTAAAAAAGCTGGAATCAAAGAACGTATAGTTAATTTATTAAAAGAAAATCAAGAAGAAGCCGAGTTTAGTAAAATGTTGGCCACAATTCAGTGTGATGTACCTATAGAATTTGAAATTCCAGAGAAGACTTGGTTTGAAAATATAAATCCAGAAAAGATAAAAGATTTGTTTAGGGATTTGGAATTTAGATCTTTGCTTGTGCGTGTCGATACTATTTTTGGAGAGGCAAGTGCTGAAAATTTAATGGAAGAAACAGTTCAAGATATTGATTCTGAAAAATTAGATGAAACTAAAATTATGGTTTGGCTTTTAAATTCAACAATTTCTAATCCATCTCTAGAAGATATTTACTCTGTTGCAAAAACAAAAAATTTTACAGACGCTTATCAAAAATTAGCAGAAGAAATAAAAAAAAGAGAATTAGAATTTGTTTTTGAAAAAATCGAGAAACCTTTAATACCACTAATTAAGGAGATGGAGAAAAATGGAGTTAAATTAGATACAGTTTTTTTGAAAAAGTTATCAGAAGAATATCATTTTGATTTGGAAAAAATTCAAAAAGAAATTTGGCAGGAAACAGGACATGAGTTTAATATCAATTCTCCTTCCCAAATGGCTGACGTTTTATTTAATAAGCTAGGATTAAGTTATAAAGGTATGAGAAAAACTGCTACAGGTAAATTTTCTACAAAAGAAGATGTCTTGCAAAAATTATCAGAAGAAAATCCTATTGCCGAGAAAATTTTAGAATATCGAGAATTGCAAAAATTATTATCAACCTATATTGATAACTTTCCTTTGTTAATTGGCGAAGATGGGCGATTGCATGCAACTTTTTTACAAACAGGCACTACAACCGGTAGAATGTCTTCAAATAATCCTAATCTACAAAATATTCCAATTGGTTCAGAGAGAGGACAGAGAATCAGAAACGCTTTTGTGGCTGATAAAGGTAAAAAATTATTAGCATTAGATTATTCTCAATTTGAATTGCGTATCGCAGCTTTTCTTTCTGAAGAGAAAAAACTAATTGAAATTTTTAAGAGAGGCGAAGATATTCACACTGCTGTCGCGGCAGAGGTTTTTGGTGTGTCTTTTGATAAAGTTACAAAAGAAATGCGTCGTCAGGCAAAAGTTATTAATTTCGGAATGCTTTATGGGATGGGAATTAATGCTTTGAGACAAAATTTAAAAACAGATAGGAAAACTGCTCAAGAATTTTATAATAAATATTTTTTGGTCTACTCTGATCTTTCTGCATATTTGGAAAGAGTTAAATCTGAAGCTGCTCTGAAGGGTTATACGAAGACTCTTTTTGGAAGACGTCGTTATTTTGATGGTTTTAATTCAAGCCTACCTTTTATTCGAGCTCAAGCAGAACGCATGGCTATTAATGCTCCAATTCAAGGAACTCAAGCAGATATTATAAAAATGGCCATGTTTCAGATTGATCAATTTTTATCTGAAAAAAAACTAAAAAATTCTGTTAAATTAATTTTACAAATTCATGATGAGGTAATCTATGAAGTAGATGAAGATAAGGTTGATGAAGTTTCTATAAAAATAAAAAAAATAATGGAGGAGGTTGTAAATAAAGAACAAACAAAAGGTGTGCCTGTATTAGCGGAATATAAAATAGGGGATAGTTGGGGTGGATTAAAATAGTTGACGACTTTTTTAAAAGAGTTAAATTAAGAATAGAAAGAACCTCAAAACATATGAATCAGGACTTCCTTGAAATTATCCCCGGACAGAACCAGCGTGATGATGTTGTGCAACTCTATGCTGAACAACATCAACAGCAGCGCCAAGAAATAATCAACGACGTGTGTCACGGAGATGAAATTCCTCAGCATCCCGCGAATCCACCAGTCGAAGATTTTCTTCCTGGTCATAGAACCGGTTGCGCAACCTAGTCTTTACCCAAGCGTCGTTAATTCGGCGCTTTTTTATTTCAAAAGTAAGATTATTTAATTTTGATATAATTAAAAAATGATTTATTTGTTTTTGGGACAATATAAAAAAACCTTACAAAAAGCCAATAATTTGGTTGATGTTTTATTAAAAAAACAACCAGATGCTTCTTTGTTAAAATTTAATATTGAAAATTTTGAAAATAAAAATATTAATGATTTAGTATCTGCTCAAGGATTATTTTTTAATAAAAATATTATTGTACTTTCAAAAATTTTTGAAGATATCGATAATAAGGAAATAATCTTAAAAAATATTAATGAAATTAAAGGATCACAAAACATTTTTATTTTTATTGAAGAATCACTTGATAAAAAAAGTTTAGAAAAATTTGAAAAGTTTGCAGAAAAAATTCAAGAGATAAAAATTGAAGAAAAGAAGGTTGAGTCTAAATTTAATATGTTTAGTCTAACTGATTCGTTAGGCAAGAGGGATAAGAAAAATTTATGGTTGTTGTATCGTAACGCTCTTAAAAACGGCTCTGCTGAAGAAATTTACGGAATTCTGTGGTGGCAATTAAAAACAATTTTAATCGTTCAAAAAAGTAAAAATGTTTCTGACTCAGGATTAAAACCGTTTGTTTTTAACAAGACTAAAGATTTTTTAAAAAATTTTAAAGAAGATGAAATACAAAAAAAAGCTTTTGATTTAGTTAAGATTTATCATAATACTCGCCGCCAAAGTACAGAGATGGAAATTAGTTTAGAAAAATGGATTTTGAATTTTTAATGTCCGCCCAGTAGGACTCGAACCTACGACCCTCTCCTTAAAAGGGAGTTGCTCTACCACCTGAGCTATGGGCGGAAATACCATTTAAAAATGGTTTGTTTAATATAACTGAAAAGGCTTTGAATTTCAAGTGTCTATACTAAAAAGGTAAATCAAGTGCGAAAGCCCCTGGTCCAAGAAAAAGGAAAGATAATGAAATTAGTATTAATCCCAAATAAAAAACTGTTGGATGATGATCTATTTTATGAGACCAAAAATCCATGATCATAACTTTTAAAAATAAATAAGCTAAAACAATACAGACTACTTGAGTATATAAACCAATGATCATTAACCCTCCTGAAATTATTAGAGTGGTTGATAAAATCCAAGGCATAATATTTGCTAGTGGAATACCAAGCGAGGTTACAAATTCTATAAAATTATTTTTTTTAGACAAAATTTTAAAACCAATGTAAACTCCTATAAAACCAACAACAATACGAATAATGGTAATTCCAAGTAAATTATAAATTAATAAATCGGGAAAAATACTTAACATGAAATAAGTATAACAAAATAATGGAAAAAATAATAAACAAAAAAATAGAAAAAACTGATCGTCGAATAATTTTGGTATTACATAATATACGCAGTACTCATAATGTCGGGGCAATTTTTAGAACTGCTGACGCTGCAGCAGTTAAAGAAATTTTTTTAGTTGGAATTACTCCAGATCCAATTGATCGTTTTGGTCGAAAGAGAAGTGATATTGCAAAGTCTGCTCTAGGGGCCGAAGAGACAATTGCGTGGAAGCATTTTAGTGATCAAGAATTTTTAGAGAAAGCTTTTGATTTAAAAAAAGTCGGATTTGAAATTATTTCAATTGAGCAATCAGAAAATTCTGTAGATTATAAAAGTATTAAAGTTGGAGATAATGCATTGATTATTGTCGGTAATGAAGTAGAAGGATTACCAAAAGAGGTGATAGGAATTTCTGATTTTGTATCAGAAATTCCTATGTATGGTAATAAAGAATCTTTAAATGTTTCTGTGGCAACCGGCGTGGCTTTGTTTAGAATTTTGGAAATTTAAGGAGAGTCTTTTTGCAAAGATTTATTTTTGATGCGTACTACAAAAATGTGCACTACGAGTAGCAACTACTTTTCTAAGTATTATTCCAGAACAACCTTTTTTCTTACATTTCTGACCTTTTAATTTATAAGCATTATGGTGGTTTTGGAATTCTCCTCGAGCGCCAAGCGGGTTTCTATAATCACTCATTGAATCTCCTCCAAAATCAATACCTTTTGAGAGAAGTTTTTTCATCCAAGTGTGCATGTTTTTAAATTCTATCTCAGAAATATCAGAAACTTTTCTTTCCGGATGAATATTTGTAGCCCATAAAATTTCATCAGAATAAATATTTCCAATTCCAGAAATAATAGTTGCGTCCATTAAGACTGTTTTTATTTTTCCATAAGGTTTTTTTAATAAAGCTTTTTTAAAATCAGAAACATTGAAATTTTTATCTAATGGCTCTGGACCAATTGGAGCAAATTCTTTAGAGAAAGCTTGTTTATCACTTAATAATTTTACAGTGGCAAATTTTCTCATATCAGAAAAAGCTATATGTTTACCATTACCTAATTCAAAAACCAAATGCACAAATCTGTTAAAAGGATCAGCTAAAGGACTTTTAGAGTCAAAAGGAGACCATTTCTTTTTTTCAAATTTATATTTACCAAAAAGTAAATGACCAGTCATTTTCATGTGGATTAAAATGGTTTTATCTCCTGATATATCAATTAATACATTTTTAGCACGACGCCATACCCGCAAAATCTTTTGGCCCTCAACATCTTTTTTAAAATTTTTGAAATATTTAGGATCTTTAATATTATTTTTTCCATAGAAATAGGGACTATTGTAGTCTGTCCAAACAGAAATAATTTTTTGGTTTTTAACCAAATCGTTCAACATTTTTGCGGTTGTTTCAACTTCTGGTAATTCAGGCATAGTGTTATTATTTTGCGTATGATTAAAATTCTGGATAAGTTTGTGCCCACTATTTGTGTCTCTCTTGCAATAATTTTTCTCGGGGCTGCTATATATTTGCATGCCGAGACTACTTTGCAGAATACTAACACAAACCCAGGAGACCTAAAAATTTCATTAGCACAAAATGTAACAAGAGAAAATCTTTTAAGTAGATTTCAGGCTTATTCAAATAATTCAATAACCACTATTGAAAAATTAAAATCTGAAGGTCAAAGAAGTGGAAAGATTAGAATTTTGATTGTGCCTGGTCATGATTTTGAATATTCAGGAGCTTTTGTTAAAAACATTAAAGAGTCAACCTTAACTCTTAAAACCGGACAATATCTAAAAGAGTTTCTAGAAAAAGCCGGTCCTTTTGAAGTTTTTATAACGCGAGAAAATAAAATATCTGATAATAATAATGATTATACTCAAGCTTTTCAAAAATATTTTAATGAAAACAGAGAAAGCGTTTTGAAATATAGAGACCTTTATAAAAGAGAGACCGAAAAAATAGAAAGTCAAAAACAAATAGAACCAGTTACTAATGTGGAGCATAATGATGCTCCTGCCGAGATGGCTTATAGACTATATGCTGTCAATAAATGGGTTGAAGATAATAATATAGATATAGTTATTCATATTCATTTTAATGATTATTCTGGTAGGAAAAATGTTTGGGGAAAATACAAAGGTTTTTCTCTCTATGTGCCTGATATAAATTTAAGAAACGGAAAAGTTTCTCAAGACTTTTCTGATTTTATTGGAAAATCTTTATCTGAAAAGTTTAAATATAGTAATAATCCAGTAGAAAAACAGGGAATTATGTCAGGTGATGAGTTAATAGCAACGGGGGCAAATAATACAATATCTGCGATTTCAGTTTTAATCGAATATGGTTATATATACGAAAAGCAATTTCAAAATGAAAATGTTTTAAGATCGCTCGCTGAACAAACAAGTAAAGGTGTTATTAATTATTTTCTAGAACCTTTTTAATTTCTTCCTTTGCTACATCTGAATCAAGCCAAGGGGTTTTTGAACCATTAGGACCCATAATATATGGATCTGTCCCTTTACCTGTAATTAAAACAATCGTATTTTCAGGATTATTTTTATTTAGTGCTTTTTTTAGACCTGTATTTATAGCAGTTCTTCGATCCATAATAATTTCTACAGGTTTTTTACTTATTGCATCTCTCATTTCTTTTATTATTTGATTTGGATCTTCGTCGTATGGATCTTCATCAGTTAAAATAATTTCATCACAATAAGTCTCTGCAATTTTTGCCATTTCTGGTCTTTTCCATTTATCTCTTCCTCCACCAGTGTTACCAAGAATACAAATTTTCTTCTTGTTGGGAAAAGCTTGATATAAAGCTTCTAAAGATTCTTTTGTGTGAGCGTAGTCGACATACACTTCAAAATTTTGACCACCATCAATTTTTTGAGCTCTACCAGGAATTTGTTTCAGGTTTTCAATTGCTTCTTTGATGATTTCATCGCTTATGCCGATTTCTTTTGCAAAAGTTGCTGCTGCCAAAATATTGTAAGCATTAAATTCTCCTAGAAGAGGAGAGTATAAAGTGGTCTTGTTGAAACGCATCTTAATCCCGTTTGTTAAGTCGAGTGGTTTTGAATTTGAGATTGAATATGAAATTTTTCTATCTGCTTTTTTCTCTAAAAACTTTTCTGCTTCAGCATCATCACCGTTTACTATTAAAAGTGTATTTTGTTTTGTACCCACCAAATTATCAGCTAGATTTAATTTAGCTTGTACATATTTTGCATAAGAACCATGTGCCTCAATATGTTCTGGAGATAGATTTGTAAAAATAAAAGCATCAAGCCAAATAAATTTGTGTCTAAACATTTTTGATCCTTCAGATGTCATTTCAATTACTGCGTGTGTACACCCAGCTTTTACTGCGTCACTTAGAAATTTTTGCATAAAGAATCGACCAGGCATAGACATTTTATATTTATTTAACCTACTTTTATTGCCAATTTTAAAACGAATACCGTTTGAAAGCGCGGTTTTTTTACCAGCTTTTTCTAATATTGCATTCACTATTTCGCTGGTAGATGTTTTACCTTTTGTACCAGTCATTCCAACAATATAAATTTTTCTAGCAGGAAAACCGTAAATAATTGCACCCAACAGAGTCATTCCATAATGATAGAAGGGTTGAAAAAAACGGTAAATTTTTTTCGGTATAAATTTTTCAATTGTTCTTAAAATTTTCTCCATATTATTTTTTACTACTTAAATTTTTTAAAGCCTCCTTAACAATCTCTTCTGTGTTTTCTTTATTTTTAATTTTTTGAACAGCATCACGAGCATCTCTTTCTGAGTAACCCAAAGCTGTTAGGGCATCAATTGCAAATGATCCAGCACCTTGAGCAGAATCATTATTCATAACCCCAACTTTATCTTTAAGACCCAACATTATTTTTTCAGCAGTTTTCTTACCAATTCCAGTGATCTTTGAAAAATAAATCGAATCACCTGACATTAGACCTTCGTTGATTGTTTCTAGACTCGCAGCACTCATTATGGTTATTGCAGACTTCGGACCAACTCCATTTATTGTTAAAAGTAATTCAAAAAAATTTAATTCATCCTTATTTAAGAATCCATATATATCAATTGCTGTTTCTCGAACTGAAGTATAAAGCCATAAATTAGCAATTTTCCCTATATGAAAATTGTTAATTGTGTGAGGCGCTGCAAAAACCCTATATCCAACACCACCACTGTTAATAATTAAGTCATTAAATCCTTTATCTATAACTTCTCCTGTAATCCATCTAAACATACTTAAATAATATCATATTTTAAATTAGTACTTTACAAAGAAAATAAAAGGCATAATATCTTTTTAGGTATGAAACTAAGAACTTTGTCAGCATTGGATAGGGTGGAGTGTTTTCTTTACTCTATTAAAGAACAAGAAGATCTAAAAGGAAATCGTGTGGCCTTACCACCACTCTTTGATCTAAGAAAAGATCAGGAAGATTTTTGGAAAAATATTCTTGGGGTTTGTGCAGGAAAGCTTTTCGGTATTTATAGTCAAAACCCCTTGGAAGAATTCAGAAATATTGTTCGACAATCCAGGATTATTTTTGAAGAAAAAGTCTTTAGTGAAGGTATTCTATGCTTCAATAATAGGCCTTATGCTTGGGGTTATGATGTCATTCATAAAGCTGATCCTGAGTTTGCAGAAAATTTACAATATTTTGTTTCTATAATAGCTCTAGTTCCAAGAGGAGATTCACCAATCTATATATCTTAATAATTTAAACTGACCATTTGGTCAGTTTTTTATTTTTTAATAAAATAAGTTCTAGAGGCTATATTTCTTGCTTTTTTCTAAAACCTTTGGTAAAGTCTTGTGCATATATGGCAATTACAAAATCAGCAAAAAAAGCAATTAGAAGCTCTGAAAAAAAGAGAGTTTTGAACTTGCGAAGAAGTCGAGATATGAAAGATGTCGAGAAAGAAGTTAAATCTCTTGTTGCTTCAGGTAAAGTGAAAGAAGCTCAAGAAAAACTAACTGTGGCTTACAAAAAAATTGATAAAGCAGCTAAAATGAACACAATCAAGAAAAACACAGCTTCTCGAAAAAAATCTAGACTGAGCGCTTTAATCAAAAAGGCTAAATAATAAAAAGAAAAGTCGCCACAAGGGCGATTTTTTCTTTTTAAATATTTTTTATTAAAATCAAGACCGCTGTAAGGATTTCTTAAAGATTTTTTGGTATGTCAGGTTAAGGCATCTTGGTCAGGAATATACTTCATCAAAATTGCATTCTTGCAATTTCAAATCTCTCTGATAATCTTGTCTTTAGAAATAAAACCTTATGAAAGCACTATTATTACTAGTAAGTTTTCTAACTCGACTCTGGGACCGACTTGATCAAAGATTGTGTCGCTCATTACCTGGACCTATTCGTTTTCGTTGGGCAAAACTGTGGGTCAGGAAAGATGAATTTCATCCCTCCCTTGATTCTCATGCTGAGTATGTTTATCGTCTTCCTGTAAGGGTGAGGGATAATTACTGGCACAATCTCATCGAACGTAGACAAATCGCTCACGAACGTGATCTTTCAATAAATTAGTTTCGCCGCCAGGTCATTGGACCTCTGGCGGTTTTTATTATTTTAACTATTTCAGCAGATCTCTCTCAAAAGGGTGCTCCCGCTAGGAATCGAACCTAGATCGCAAGTTCCGCAAACTTGCATTCTATCCATTGAACTACGGGAGCTATTAAAACTTCTGCTTTGTAAATATATTTTATTTTAAAAATAAAGCAAGAAAAACTAAAAACCCAATCTAGTAAGTATTTGTTGAATAGTTGGCTCGTACATTTCTTCCTCATCTAAATATTCAATTAAGTATTCTCTGATTTCGTCTGGCCTAACTTGATCTCCAAGAGGAATTATTATCAGGGGCATAAATGTTTTTCTTGATTTAAGGATTATTCTGTCTCTATCGAATCCATCCTCATCAATTACATAAAAAGATTGAAGTGAGGCATATGTGTATAATATATCTCCAACCTGAACACCTTTTCTATTTATTTGATAATCAACCATTCTTGGAGGATTATTTGCAACCATAAAGATAACAGCGGTCCCTATTATTACTAGTAGAGCAAATAGCACATTATTAAAAAAAATTGCAAGAATAGATATTGCAATTGCAATAATTCCAATTACCCAAAACCAGTCAGAGCTTTTCTTTTCTCTTATATGATCTAGAGCTTGCCACGTTAATTTTTTAGAACCATTCATTTCCTTTATTATCTCTCTTTTATTTTTTCTTGTCGAGTGATTTTTTGTCTCTATATTGGAATGTTATCAGAGCTAATATTGCAGAAGTAAAAATTATTATTAAATAAGTCATTATGTTTCTTTTGAAAGAACAGGTGCATTGAAAAATTTGATTTATAAAAACATTTACTAACCAAGAAGTAAGGAGGATTGTACTAAAAGCTATTGCAATATTTCTATAAAATGAAACAGATGTAATATGCATTACATTACAAGCAATTTTTGATTTATCTAATTTGGGTAAGATAAAGAAACTCATCATGATAGAGCCAAAAATTATAAATCCAAATATTAATGTTTTGATTAAGTAAATTCTTTGATTATCAAAAACTTGTAATTGAAATACAAAAATAGCAAAACTAGATATTATGACCAAAAAGATTGCTGACCATAAAACCTGCCATAAATACATTAGGGTCAATTTTTCTTTTTGATCAATCTTGAAATCTTTTAAAAATTTTAAAGTTAAGAATTCTGAAATTATTGCGACGCTTGTTCCAAGAGCGTAAGCAAAGACATTTATTAAAATAAAAAACCAAGGTACACTCCTCATTAGATTAACAAGAATATCCAAGTTAAGATAAAAACTTATTGTAGAAATTATAAAAATAAGGGTAGAGAAAAGACTTGAGTATAAACACCAAGTGCACCAATTTTTTAAATAAAAAGCTTGAATTGAAGTAAGATATATAGAAAACAAGAATCCAAAAAGAGTAATTCCAAATAAAATTATTTCAACCAGAGAGAATCTTAAGTTAGGAATAACTAAAAAAATAATATTCGCGATCAGTATTGATAGATAATAGGCAATACCCGCAATCTCCAATGGAATACCAACTATTTTTGCAAAATCAGAGTTAAGGACTTGTTCGCAATTTCCATTTAGAGGACAAACCATTTTGTGTCCTCTTTTTTTCTCAATACGAATTTCATTTGCGACGTATAGACCGCCCAAACTTAAAATAATTAAAATTATTTCATAAAAAAACATTACATATATTCTATCACTTTACTTTTTTGAAAAAAGGAATAAGTTAGATTCTAGGAGTTTTTTATGAAAAATAAACATTCAAACCGTACGTGGTTCATCTATTCTTGCGATAGTCACACTAATCGCGCTGTGTTCATTGAACTTAACTGTGATACAGAATTTGGTTGTTCTGTTCAGGATATTGACCATTTGGGTCAAAAGGTTAATAAGAACCTTAACTTGGCTAAACTTAATTCATATGACGAAGTTCAACTTTTAAAAAGAAGTAAAAAACAGTTAGGGTTGAAATTCAAAGTTTTTATTCAGGATGATCCTGGCGGAAAAATTTATCGGTGGCCGTTTGATGAAGGATTAAGAACGGTCAGTCGTAAAGCAAAATCTCGCTGAATTTGGCGAGATTTTTTATTTCTGATTTCTGATTGATTTTTAAGTTGATTTCAGATAATATGTTGAAACTTGTTATTCTTTGATAATGAGTTAAAGTTAATAAACCGTCGTTTGAAAAAACGAGATATGGAGAGGTGGCAGAGCGGTTGAATGCACCAGTCTTGAAAACTGGAATATCCGAAAGGGTATCAAGAGTTCGAATCTCTTCCTCTCCGCAAACAGACTACAACTTCCTAAAAAGGAAGTTGTTTTTTGTTATAATTTTTTTATGAAAATCAACTTAGGAAAATATAGACATTATAAAGGAAAAGAATATGAGGTAATTGGACTGGCTCATCACAGTGAAACTCTTGAAGAATTGGTTGTATATAGAGCCCTTTATAAGTCAGAAGATTTTGGTGAAAATGCTTTATGGGTTCGTCCAGCCGAAATGTTTTTAGAAAAAATTGTAATTAATGGTGTAGAAAAATCTAGATTTGAATATATAGGATAGTGAGATATAATCTGTCTCATGTCTTTATCATATTTTTTTGACCTTTTTACTACAACTGGGGCTATTGTTTTTGTATTAGTAACTGCAACTCTTTTTATAATTTCTTATTCAAAAAATGAGAAAGCAATAAAAATAACAAGATTTTTTATAAAAAATTCAAAATGTTTAATTCTAGCAGCTTCTTTTATGGCTATTGTGGGCAGTTTAATATATTCAGAAATTTTTAAATTCGAACCATGTGTTTTGTGTTGGTGGCAAAGAATTTTTATTTATCCTGTATTTTTCATTTCTTTAGTTTCAATTATTAATAAAGACAAAAATCCGTTTCAATATATTAATCCTTTAATGTGGATTGCTTTGATTATCTCTATTTACCACAATTATTTAATTACAGTTGCAGGCAAAGCAGATGCTTTTCTGTGTAACCCTGGAACAGCCGGGGCATGTAGTGATAGATATGTAGAAATATTTTCTGTTATAGATATTCCTTTTATGGCTCTTTCGGTAATACTCTTTATTTTAGTGTTATCATTTATATCTTTAAAGGATTTGAGAAGGGGTAATTAAAATAAAAAATATGATAAACAAAAACAAACAAACAGCCCTAATAATTTTAGATGGTTGGGGACATAGTACCGACTTAGAAAATAATGCTATTGCAAAAGCTAAAACCCCTTTTTTTGATTATTTAATGCAAAATTACCCACATACTTTTTTACAGGCAAGTGGTGAATGTGTTGGTTTACCAGATGGTCAGGTTGGTAATAGTGAAATAGGGCATACAACTATTGGAGCAGGAAAAATTATTGATACTGATTTGGTTAGAATTCATAAATCTGTTAAAAGTGATGATTTTATAAATAATGAAGCTTTTAAAAAAATTTTTTCTCATATAAAAAATAATAATTCAAAAATTCATATTATTGGGCTACTTAGTTCCGGAGGTGTTCATTCTCACGAAGAACACCTTTTTGCTTTTCTTGAAATGGCTAAAAATATTTTTGAAAAAGAAATTGGCGATGGATTTTTAAACACTGAAGCTTTTCCCAAAATAATTATTCACGCTATTACAGACGGAAGAGACACCGATCCTCGCGCTTCTATTGAAAGCTTTAAAAAACTCGAAAGTAAAATTTCTGAAACAAAAATTAACGGGAAAAATATTGCTGAAATAGCTACTGTCTCTGGAAGATATTATCCAATGGACCGAGATAATAATTGGGATCGTGTTGAGAAGTTTACTGACATGCTTTTGGGAAAAGCAGAAAATACTGAAAATACGATCAAGCACTCTACTTTAGAAGAAATTTCTGTTCAACACGAAGGAGGTAAGACGGATGAACACATCACTCCTTTTAAAGTGAAAAACATTCCTTTGCAAAATAATGATGCTGTTTTTATTTTTAATTTTAGATCAGACAGAGCAAGAATGGTCACCAAAAAAATTTTAGAGAGTAAGGAAGAGATGAATTTGATGATTGCAACCATGACTGAATATTCAAAAGATTTTTCTGTAGAAGTGGCTTTTCCTGCAATAAAAATTGAAACCACTCTTGCTGCTGAAATTTCTAAAAATAATTTAAATCAGGCTCACATTGCTGAAACTGAAAAATTTCCTCATGCAACTTATTTCCTAAACGGAGGTCAGGAGAAACCTTATGACAAAGAAGAACATGTTTTACTTGAAAGTAGAAAAGATGTGAAAACTCATAACGAGGCTCCAGAAATGCGGGCGGAAGCCATTGCTGATGAAGCGGTAAAAAGAATTAAAGATGGTGTTAATTTTATTTTTATTAATTTTGCTAATCCTGATATGGTTGGTCACACCGCTGATGTTCCAGCTATTATTACTGCTGTGGAGACCGTTGATAGAGAATTGAAAAAAGTAGTTGATGCAATGCTTGAACAAGGTGGCTCAGTTCTGATTACAGCAGATCATGGAAATGCTGAGTTAAATATTGATCCGATTACTGGTTCTATCCATACCGCTCACACCTTAAATGTTGTACCTTGTATTTTAACTGATAAAAATATTAATTTGAAAGAAAGTGGTTCACTTCAGGATCTTGCTCCAACAGTATTGGATATTTTAAATATTGAAAAACCATATCAAATGACAGGTCAGAGTTTGATAGTGAAATAAAGTTTTATGAAAAATTCTTCAAAAAATAAAACCTTGAAAAAAGATAAATACGAAAAAGTTTTAGAGCGTTGCGATTGGCTTAATTTAGAAAACTCAGAATATGTTAATTATCATGATAAAGAGTGGGGAGTACCAATTCATAATGATAGAAAGCTTTTTGAGATGCTCATATTAGAAGGGGCTCAGGCCGGACTTTCTTGGTCAACAGTTTTAAAGAAGCGTGAAAATTATAGAAAAGCTTTTGATAGTTTTGATTTTGAAAAAATTGCTAAATATAATTCTAAAAAAATATCAGAACTTTTAAAAAATGAGGGTATTATTAGAAATAAATTAAAAATTTCTGCTACTGTTCAAAACGCCCAAGTTTTTATAGAAATTCGTAAAGAATTTAAAACCTTCAATAAATATATTTGGTCTTTTGTTAATAATAAAATTATTATAAATAAAGTTAAGTCTATGAAAGACTTAAAAAATAGAACCGAGATTTCGGATTTGATTTCTAAAGATTTGAAGAAAAGAGGTATGAATTTTGTCGGCTCAACTATTATATATGCATTTATGCAGGCTTGTGGTATGGTTAATGACCACAAAATGACTTGTTTTCGATACAAACAAGTTTAATATAAGAACATGAGAATTTTAGGAATAGACTATGGTTCAAAAAGAATAGGTGTTGCAATGTCTGATGAAAACGAGCAGATCGCTTTTCCTAAACTTGTTTTACAAAATGATGCCAGGTTGATTGATAATTTTCAAAAAATCATTAATGAAAATGAAATCAAAACTGTTGTCATGGGGGAATCAAAGAACTATAAAATGATGGATAATGAAATAATGAAAGAAATTTTAGACTTCAGAGAAATTATGGAGAAAACTTTTAATGTTGATGTTGTAATGTATTCTGAAATTTTATCTTCTGCACAAGCTGAATTTTTCCAAGGAAAGAACGCAATGCTTGATGCTTCTGCGGCAGCTATTATTTTACAAAGCTATCTTGATTCAAAGAAAAAATAAATTAAAATAAAAATATGAATAACGATGAAATTAAAATAGAAACACCCAAAATTACTATTGACGATTTAAAAAAAGTTGAAATTAGAGTTGGTCAAATAAAAAACGCTACTCCTGTTGAGGGTTCTGAAAAACTCCTTATTTTAAAAGTTGATTTTGGAAATGAAGAACGTCAAATTGTGTCAGGGATTGCTAAATATTTTTCTCCAGAAAATTTGATTGATAAGAAGGTGCCTTTTGTTACAAACCTAGAGCCAAGAAAATTAATGGGGCATGAAAGTAATGGTATGATTTTTGCTGCAAAAGATTCCGCAGGTCACTTTTCTTTGTTAGATGTTTCATCAGAAATTGAGAACGGAACTCATATATCATAAATTTAATTATTTCTCACAACTTCTTAATTAAATTTTTTTATATATGGTGTATAATATTTTTATATGTCATCTATTTTTAAAAAAGCTTGTGATATATTCCATGACGCTTTTCCAACTCCAGAGTACTTAACTCTTGATCCGGTCGGTATAGATATTGCTTCTGATGCTATTTATTTTATGAAGCTTAAGAAAAATAAAGACGGTTTGTTTCCAGAAAAATATGATCAAATTTCTTTCGGAAAAAATATTGATATTAATGAGAGTATAAGTGCCGATGACAGGGCTATTATAGTAGCTGGCTTGTCCCAATTAAAAAAGAAACACAAGCTTGAATATGTAATTGCATCTCTTCCAGAACAAAAAACATATATATTTAGAACGGTTTTACCAAAACAGGCTATGTCAGACATAGTTTCTTTTATTCGTTATCAAATTGAGGAAAATGTTCCTCTGGCTGCTGTAGATGTTAACTTCTATTATTTTATTACAGGAGAAGTTAATAAAAATGGTGACTGTGGTGTTGTTGTTAGTGTTTTTCCAAAGCAGGTTACAAATATTTATACAGATATTTTTTCAGAAGCCGATCTTTTTCCAATATCTTTTTTTGCTGAATCTAGAGCACTTTTTTATTCTCTTGTTAAAGAAGGAGACAAAACACCATATTTATTAGTAAGACTTTTACCTAATAGAGTAGCAGTTTCTGTTTTAGAAAACGGTATTATTCAGTACACAACTGATATTTCAGTTGATACAAATTCTTTGATAAATAATTTAAATGGACCAGAATCATCTTTATTAAAAGAATCTTTGAATAAAATTTTAATATATTGGTTTACTAGCAAAAAAGATATAACAGAACATAAAAAAATTGAAAATGTTTTATTGGTCGGGCACAATTCAAGCAACCCTGAAATAATTGATTTCCTTGAGAGGGCACTAAAAATAAATGTAGATATTGGGAATGTTTGGATTAATTGCTTTGATTTAAAAAGTCACGTTCCGGAAATGGATCAAAAAACTGCTTTAGATTATGCAGTATGTCTTGGTCTAGCAATTAGATGTATTAATTATGCTTAATTTATTAAATAGAGAAAAAAGATATTTTATAAGAGGAGAGTATTTAGGAAGACTTCTAAATATATTTCTTGGGGTTGTTATATTTAGCTTGGTTTACTACGCTATATTGCTTTTTTCTAATAGTTTTTTAGTTAATTTTGAAAAGAAGGTTGTTGAATCTGAAAAAAATAATTCTTCTATTTCTTCCTTGCAAAAAGAATTAAAAGAGTATGAAAATGTTCTTAAGCATATTGAGTCAGAATATAATTTATTTGCTAAAAATATTATTTATCCAACAGATTTTATTTCCATAATAAATTCAAAAAATATTTCTGGTATTAAAATCACTTCACTTTCTTTTCAAAAAATAAGTGAAGAAGGAGGGGTTAGATTAGAAGTTAATGGTATTGCTGACAATAGAGATATACTTATTCAATATTCAAGTAATCTTAAAGATGTTGAATCTTTCAAGGATGTAACAGTTCCAATTTCTAGTTTAACTAAAAATACAAATATTCCTTTTTCTATAACAATTAATGCTAAAATTGAAGAGAAAAAATGAAAACTAACACAAAAAAAATTACAAAGATTCTAATATTAACTCTTGTTTTGATTGTTTCTTTTATTGTGTATTTTAAAATTATTATAAATAAAGATATTGAATATATATCTCAAACCAAAATTGAAAATTTTAATACATATCAACAAATAAATTCCATTGTCGGATTAAAGGGTAAATTAGAAAATGCCAAATTTATTTCCAAGTCTTTTGACTCCTTGTATGTAGACAGGTCAAATATTTTAGAATTTATTGAAATTATAGAATCTGGCGCTAAAAAATATAATTCTATTTTGATTATCGATAATGTAAATATAGATGAAACACACTTAAAAGATGATTTGCCTTATGGAACTCTTAACATGATCTTGGTATTAAATGGTCAATATAAAGATATAATTTCTTTCATTCATTTTCTAGAAGATTTACCTTATTTTGTAAATATAAATAGCGTAAAAATAAATATTTCAGAAAGTTCAAAAGATTGGAGTGCAAATATATATTTCTCAACCTTAACAAATTAATGTAATAAATTATGAATCCAGAAAATCAAAAACAAAATAATGGTTATATAATAACTTCAAAAAAATATAAGCTTTCTTTTTTTGGCACAAACCCTAGACATGATTGGACGGTAGTATTTCTGGTCGGTCTTTTATTGATAATTTCTTTTTCTCTAGCTTATTATTTTGAAAGTTTGCATATTAAAAAAAGAGTTTCAGGAGAAGATTTGGTTTCAGAACAAAAGAAATATTTTAATGTAGAAAAAGCTGAAAAATTATTGAAAGATTTTGAAGTTAGGCGTGGTTTAGTTGACCAAACTCTTTAAAATTGGTAATTTTTTAATTACCGCTCCCGTAGTTCAATGGATAGAACAGAGCTCTTCTAAGGCTTTGATGTAGGTTCGATTCCTGCCGGGAGCACCGAATAAAAATTTTAAACCCTTTGCCATTTTTTAAAAAATATAGTATCTTTCTATTTACGCATATTTGATGCGAAGGAAGAAATGAGGGCGATTAGCTCAGTTGGTAGAGCAACTCATTTACACTGAGAAGGTCAGGGGTTCAAGTCCCTTATCGCCCACAAAGTAATTTTTTAAAAAAGAGCTAGATTGACACTAGCTCTTTTTATTTGCTTATTATTGTAATTTATATTAGTTTGTATTTCAGGAGAAATTTATGAAAACACCTTATTATATAAGAACGTTCTTTTTGAGTGGTGCAGATGATTTTTCAAGCTCTGTTCCAGAAGGGTTTGTGTTTAAAGGGGTGGTTGATGAAACATATCGAATCTCTAGTCCTGTATGGAAAACCACTGAAAAGAGAATGTTACATGAAAATGAACTTAAAAAATTTCCAAACGGATTTGTTTTAATTGTTCAGGCCAGAGAAATTGTTGAATATGTGGTTCAAACAAAAACCTTCTTTAAAACCTTATCTGCTGAAGATCAAAAAGAAGTTTTGGAATACTATAATTTTTTAGGTTTCAAGGAAAAACAAAAACCAAAAAAGCCTGTTTCTTCAGCAAAAAAAGTTATAGATCATGAAAATAATCCAGTGGATTTTTTAAGAGGGGAAATTTTAGCGGAAAAAACTTTTCAACTGAACTCCACGATCTCTTTCTTTTGTCCTTCTCATGATGACAAAGTAGAGGTTGGACCAGGAGAATTTGAATTTGTTTTAATACCTTCGCCGATGCCACAAGATGATTCGTTAAAGATTAGATGGTGGGTTCTCAAAAAACAACTACCTAAAATTTACGGAAAATCAGAAAATTCTTTCCAGATTGTTCTTGGAGAGTATCCGTCCTGATTGGGGCGGATTTTTATTTACTTTGATATTTAGAAAAACCTGCTAGCATAAATAATTATATGATAATTAGCCAAACAAAAGATTATGCATTGATAAACAAACCTGCTGGTTTGGTTGTTCACCCTGACGGAAAAACAAATGAGCCAACTTTGTGTGATTTTTTGCTTGAAAAATTTCCTGGAATTGAAAATGTGGGTGAGCCATTAAAATTAAACAACGGCACTATAATTAACAGACCGGGAATTGTTCATCGATTGGATCGTGATACTTCTGGAGTGATGTTGGTAGTTTTGAACCAAGAAGCTTTTGCTTATTATAAAAAACAATTTCAAGATCGAGCTATCAGAAAAACTTATCATGCTTTTGTTTATGAAAATATAAAAGAAGACCGCGGAGTGATTAATGAACCGATTGGCCGTAGTCGAAATGATTTTAGACAATGGCAAGCAGGGGACAAGGCACGTGGTGAAATGCGTGAAGCTATTACCGAATTTACTGTTTTAGGTCGAGCCACAGACAAATCTTTTACTTTTGTAGAAGCTAAACCAAAAACTGGACGAACTCATCAAATTCGTGTGCACTTCAAATATATTTTTCACCCATTAGTTGCAGACAGTCTTTATGCCCCAGGGCGTGAAAATAAGCTTGGTTTTAATAGATTAGCTCTACACTCCCGAGATTTAGAATTTGTAGATATTAATGGCAAAATTATAAAAGCAGAAGCTCCTTACCCAGAAGATTTTGAAAATGCCATGAAATCACCTCTATTAGAAGTTGTAAAAACCTCCTAAAATCGTTCAAAAGCCGTGGCCCTTGCTTGTTATTATTTAATATGTTAGATTTTCTTTCACTATGCAATTCACATCAGTAAACGTAGAAGCCAGAAAAAACCTAGACATGCGTCCGGGTGATACTGTTAAGGTTTATCAAAAAATTCAAGAAAAAGGCAAAACAAGACTTCAAATCTTTGAAGGTTTGGTTTTAGCTAGAAAACATGGTACCGAAGAAGGTGCAACTTTCACTGTTCGTCGAGTTGCTAATGGATATGGCGTGGAAAAAATCTTTCCTTTGTATTCTCCTATGATTGATAAAATTGAGGTTGTAAAACGTTCAAAAATTGGACAATCAAAACTTTATCACATCAGAAAAACAGCCCTAAAACAAATTAGTAAGAGAATGAAGATGATGTTTGTAAACTTTGGAACATCAGCAGAAGAAGCAAAACTAGAGGCTTTAAAACCTCAAGAACCTGAAGCTGTAGAAGATACCTCTGTTGAAGAAGTAAAAACAGAAGAAGTAAAATAATTTATAAAAATCCTCTATAACAAATAGGGGATTTTTATTTTGTGTAAAATTCAAACCATAATTTTATTATGGTGGTAATATTATTTATATATGAAGTATTTTTATTTAATTACCATCTGTTTTTTTATAAGTTTTAATTTTTGTTTTGCACAAAACACTCAAATAAATATACCAATAAATAATTCCCAAACTATCCCAAGGGTTGTTATTGAAAACATTTCTTTAGATAAGGAAATTTATAATAGTGGAGAAACTGTCACTGGAAAAATAAAATTTTTAAATATAGGAGATTCCAATCAATCAGATATATATTACGCAATCTCTTTAGCAGGTGATTTTTCAACTTCTACTAATGCGTGGAATATACCAAATATTATATATGACACAAAGACTTTTGGGCCGCTGATTATAAAATCTGGTGAGAGTTCAGAAATAAATTTTTCATATAATCTTCCTGATGGTATATCAGGAGAAGGGTTGGGCCTTAGAGTGCTTACTCAACTACAAACAGGTCTACCTATTAGTTGGAATAATGCCTTTTTTAAAAAAATTGAAGGTCAAGATATTCCTCTTGAGGTAAAACAAAACTATATTTCAGTTGATGGTCAAGATTTTTCTTCTCAATCTGGTCCAACAATATATCCAAATAATAATGCTGAAATAAAAATAAAGTTATACAATCCAACGGATAAAGAAATTATCGTTAGCCCATATATTGAAATATTTGATAGATTTATTTCTGATAATATTCTTAAAACAATTCAAAAAGAATTTTTAAAAATACCAGCTAAATCAGAAAAAGATCTTATTATCCCTGTTGATAAAAATTTAGAACCAAAAGTTTATTTATCTAGAATTAGTCTTTATGATTTAAATAAAAAATTAAGGGCACCAAAATTACAAACAAGATACATTATTGGCGGAAAACCTATTGCAACCATACAAACTGTTTATACAAACGATACAAGTCTAACAAAAAATAAACCTTTAAATTTATCTGTGTCTTATAGCGGATCTCCCAGAGATTTAAATACAGGACAAGATCTTAAGATTGGTGAAGCTGTTTTGAATGTGAAACTTTTTAATGAAGAAAATAATGAATTAATAGGGGAAAATTCAATAACAAAATCTGATTTTGATGTTGATTTTGGAACGGTTGATATCCAAGTTGTTCCTAAGAAATATGCTCAAAAAATCAGAGTTGAAGCATTTATTATTAAAGATCAAAATATTTTAGGAAAGTACAATACTTCTATTAATTTACCAGAAAAAAAATCTGATTTTCTTTTCTCATATATTGATTTTGTAATTATATCAATATTATTGCTTGGTTTTATTAGTCTATTCATTTTCAGAAAAAAAATAAATACAAAGTTATTTTTTTGCATCTCTTTAATATTAATTATAGCCACAATTATTTTTGTCCTTATAAAAGACGATCTTGTTTTTGCGCAACCTTATGTACAAATAAATAACCCAATAGGGCAGGATGTATTAAGGGGAAGTGATATTAATATAACAGGGGTAATTGTTGATTTACGATGTCTTAACGCTATTGGTCAAGTATACGCAACCTCTACAATCATAGGTGTTCCAGGAACAACAAACACTGTTAGTTATATACATCAAAATGTAAATCAGCATTTTCAATTTGCTACTGATTATAATTATTTCTCCTTTCTTCAAAACACTCAAAATCTAGAAGAAAAAAGATATACTGTTCAGGTTGAATTTTCTTCTGTCCAGACTGGGATATTTAATAATTCTGTATCTTGGATAAATAAATGTAATTCAACAGATGGCCTATGTAGATATACATACTGGACTTCATCCGATCCGGTTCCAGCACCTTACGGATATTTAAGTAAAGCCACTTCTACTTTTAATATTTTATTCCCATCAGAAGGCTATTTAGATGGTGTTAATGGTAGTTGCGCTGCATGGGGCTGGGTTTGTGATAAAAGTAATTATGCATCATCAACGCAAGTCCATTTTTATGTTGATAGTGATTCATTCCAAAATTATGCAGGATATACTACAGCTAATATAAACAGACCGGATCTTGTTTCCGCGGGTGTTTGCGGTGGGTATGCTAATCATGGATATTCTTTTGACATTCCTGCTCAGTATAAAGATGGTCAAACACACAATCTGTATGCATATGGAATAAATATTGGTAAAGATTCTAGTTCCGTTTTTTTGAATTCTATGCTTATAGGATCTCCTAAACAATTTAATTGTCCTGCTCCACAGTCAGGTGTTTGTGGTTCCGCTGCATCTGTATATGCCTCCTCATCAGTTTCTTTTAATGGTGCTTATTGTGGTCTTGGTCAAAACCCTGTCGTAACACCTAATTTTCCAGATAAGGGTCAGGCATCACAATGGACTTGTTCCGGTGTTAACGGTGGATCTGCAACAACCTGTACAGCTTCTAGGTGTTCTGATTATCAATCGTTGGAAAATGGAGTCTGTATATCTTCTACTCAAGGAGTTTCTCAAATAGATGCTAGATTATCACCAAATATTGTTAACTATGGTGAATATTGCACTGTTAATATTAGTACCCCAGGAATAAATATTGCTGATGTTAATGGGGTGTGTGGTTTATTTAAAAATAATATTAAACAGGTAGATCAAGATTTATTAACCCCAGGTTTTCAAGTTCAAGGGGGATCTGTTTATAGAGTTCTTTGCCAAGATGGTGGTCAATTATTGGCAACTTCTAAAGATTTGAATTGTTTGATAAACCCTAAAACAAAAGAGTTATAAAATATTATGGTATAATATTCTTAAAGGTATGTTGTTTTTATGGATAATTATTTTTATTGTATCACTCTTTATTTTAATAAAAGGAGCTGATTATCTTTTATTTGGGGCGGAAAAAATTGGTTTAGCTTCTGGACTATCAAAATTTGTTATAGGGGTTACTATTGTTGCAATCGGAACTTCTTTACCTGAATTATTAACCTCACTGGTCTCTGTTTTTAAAGGTTTTGATCAATATGTTGTTGCCACTGCGGTTGGGTCTAATATTGCAAATATATTCTTAATTATTGGTATTTCTGCAATTATCGCCAAGAGATTGTTAGTTAAAAAAGAAACAGTTAATTTGGATTTACCAATACTTTTCATAGCCACATCACTTTTCACAGTTATGGTTATTGATGGAAAGATAAGATTCTTTGAGTCGGTAATTTTATTAACCGCTTATATTATATATATTATATTTTCTATATTTTATAAAAGTGAAAGAAAAACAAATAAACCTCACAAAGAAAAAATATGCTTATTTGATATCCTAATTCTAATACTAGGTATTTTAGGATTGGCTATAGGCTCAAAATATTTTATTGATTCTCTTGTTCAAATATCAATTATTCTAAAAATTGCCCCAACAATTATTGCAATTACAGTTGTTGCAATCGGAACTTCTTTACCAGAATTGTTTGTGTCTGTGAAAGCGGCCATGAGAAGACAGTCTGAATTAGCCCTAGGGAATATTATAGGCTCAAATATATTTAGAGTTCTTTTTATGGTTGGTTTACCTGGAATTTTTTCTACTCTTACAATAGATAGACAGACTTATGCTGTGGGTATTATATTTTTAATAATATCAACTCTTACTATTATTATTTCTGGGTTTTCTCGTAGAATTACTCTACAAGAGGGTGCCTTATATTTAATTATGTATGCTGTTTTCATTGCTAAGCTTTTTAATTTGTTCTAGAATCTGATCATGGCTTTATTTACAGGAAAAGGTGATAATGGAACTACAAAAACTTTTGCGTGTGATCAGCGTCGTTCAAAAAATTCTGCTGTTTCTGAAGCGCTTGGAACAGTTGACGAGTTAAATGCTTATTTGGGTTTTGTAAAAATAAAAGCAAAATCTTTTGAAAATAATGAAATTATTGGTAAAAAATTTGAACAAATTTTAGATGAGGTTCAACAAAACCTTTTCATTATTCAAGCAGAATTGGCTGGTGCAGAAATGAAGATTGTAGAAGAAAAAGTTAAAGTTTTGGAAAATATTGTAAATACTGCTGAAAAAGATATGCCGCCAATTACCAGCTTCTTTGTTTCTGGTGGAACTGAATTAGCTGCAACGTTTGATTTTGCACGCACAATTGCGAGAAGGGCGGAGAGGAGAGTTGTCGGAGCTCATGAAACAAAAGATCCTGAAGTCTCACAATTCAGTCTGGCCTACCTTAACAGATTGTCCAGTTTGTTGTATGCTCTTGCAAGGCTTACAAATCACCGAGCTGGTGTTCTAGAAGAGAAGCCTGAGTATAAATAAATTTTATTTATAAAAAGACGATTAACCATCGTTAAAACATATGGTCTTTATAGTGTAATGGTTAGCACAAGGGTTTGTGGAACCCTTAGTTCGGGTTCGAGTCCCGATAGAGACCCATTAAGAAACCAGACAAAGAAATATTGCATATCGAGAGTATTTTACAGCGCATGGATGTAGGTAAAATAACACTAGAGAAGGCTTTAATAGAAGCTAATGAAATACTAGAAATAAAAAACTCCTATACAAAATGTATCGGAGTTTTTTAAATAATTTATATGATATAATTACCCAACTTTATTAGATAGTAATATAAAAATATATGTCATTTATTTCAAACTTATCATGGCGTTACGCTACAAAATTATTTGATCCGGCTAAAAAAGTTTCATCAGAAAATCTGGCAAAAATTTTAGAGTCTATAAAACTAGCTCCAACATCATTTGGCTTACAACCATTTCATGTTATTAATGTTGTTGATTCTGCTAAAAGAGAAGAATTAAAAGCTCTTGCTTGGAATCAGTCTCAAGTAACAGATTCATCTCATTTTTTAGTATTTTGTGCTCGTAAAGATATAAAAGAAAGAATTGAAAAGTTTTTTGATTTGGCTACTGGTGGTGATGAAAACGTTAAGGTTGCAATGTCTTCATACAAAGATATGATGCTTGGTTTTGAATCAAGTTTACTGCCCGAAGCTAAAATTCCATGGGCAACTCGTCAGGCATATATTGCTCTTAGTTTTGCTATGGCAGCATGTACTGAGTTGGAAATAGATTCTTGTCCTATGGAAGGTTTTGATTCAGCAGCCTTTAAATCATCTTTAGACTTACCTGAAAATATTACTCCTGTAGTTTGTCTTGCTGTGGGTTACAGAAGTTCTTCTGATACCGTTCGTCCAAAAATAAGATTCGACCTTTCTGATTTGGTTAGTGAAAAATAAAAAACTTTTAAATTTGCTAAAATTTAGTATAGTCTAATTTAACTATATGAGTTTTTGGCAAAAAATAACTGAGTATATTAAAAAAAATCAAGGCCACATTTCAACGGCAGCTCTTATTGTCGGTTTTATTATAGATAATCTAACTTTAAATAGGGTAGATCAGATCTATGATAATGTCGTATTGATTTTCTATATTTTTTTGGCTGGATTGAGTATTTTAGCTTTTAATTTTGTTGAAGTTAGAAATCTTTCATCAAATTTGGCAACAAAAATAAAAATTTTTGCTCCTATTATCATCCAGTATTCTTTTGGAGGTCTGTTTAGTGCTTTCTTTGTTTTCTATTCAAGAAGCGGATCATTCGGTGCTAGTTGGCCTTTTATTGTACTTATAATTTTTCTTTTAATTTTAAATGAATTTCTAAAAGAAAAATATTCTCGATTGGTATATCAAGTAGGAACATATTTTTTTGTAGTTTTCTCATATATGATTTTTTTAGTCCCTGTTTTACTAAAAGAAATGGGGCAGTTGGTATTTATTTATAGTGGATTAATATCTTTAACTTTTATTTACATCTTTACTATATTAATTCATCTATTAACTCAAAGAAAATATTTTAACTTCAATAAAAAAATGTGGGCCGCCATATTTTCAACTTACTTAATTATGAATTTATTTTATTTTACTAATATTTTGCCACCACTCCCTTTATCCATGAAAGAATCGGGTGTTTTTAATTTAATTAAAAAAGATAATAATAATTATGTTTTATACCGTGAGCCAATAAATTTTGTTTCTAAATTCTTTAATAATACAATAGAAATAAATCCTGCCGCAGGTCTATATTATTTTAGTTCAGTTTTTGCACCAACAAAACTAAACACTAGCATTATTCATGAGTGGCAATATTATGATCAGGTTTCTAAGAAATGGATTCAAACAACAAAAGTCTCTTTTACAATTTCAGGAGGCAGAAATACTGGTTATAGAGGATATTCTTTAAAACAAAATTTACAAGAAGGAAATTGGAGAGTTCTTACAAAAACTTCAAATGGGCAAATTATCGGAGAAGAGAAGTTCAAAGTTTTATTTACCGAAGAAAATTTAAATCTTAAGGAAGAGGTAAAATAATATCCAAAAAACCAATCCAAGCCTTAATTCTAAAGGTTTTTTACATGTTTGTTTGAAGTATCTATATGTGGTTTAATTAAAAGTATATGAAAAGTATAAAACAAAAAGGGGACATCATGGTTCCAGTAGCTATAGTTATAGCGGCCGTAATAATTGCATTAGCAGTGGTTTTTACAAACAAAGGAGGAGTACAAGGTCCTCAAAATAATCCTGGTGTTGCTCAAGAAGAAAATAAAGAAATAAAACTAGAACCAGTAACTGAAAAAGATCATATTAGAGGAAACATAAATGCTCCAATTAAAATTGTTGAGTTCTCTGATATCGAATGTCCTTTCTGTAAAAGATTCCATGAAACTATGAAGCAAGTTTCTGCAGAATATGGAGATAAAGTCGCATGGGTCTATAGACACTCACCATTAGTTCAGCTTCATCCAAAAGCATTTAATCAGGCTCATGCTACAGAATGTGTCGCTGAACTTGGAGGTGAAGAGAAATTCTGGCAATATTTAGATATGCTTTATTCAAGAACCCCTTCAAATAATCAGTTTGACCTAAATAATCTCGCTGTATATGCAGAAGAAATTGGAATTAATAAAGATGCTTTTAATGCATGTCAAACATCAATGAAATACAAAGATAAGATTAATTCACAAATAGAACAGGCTTTTGCTGCAGGAGGACAAGGAACACCACATTCAATTATTATTGGAAAAGATGGTAGCTTAACTCCAATTCTAGGTGCTCAACCATTTGAATCTGTCAAAAGTTCAATAGACGGACTGCTTTCTAAATAATTGTTTGATATAATACCATCTAATGGTATTAGAAAAGAAGATTGTAAATATTAATTCGTCAGAACAATCAATAGAAGATAGTGCTGAAATAAAAGATAAATTAGAAAAAGCTCTTGTTGAGCAGAAAAAAGTGCGCAGAATGATAGACCTATTCATTTTGGCACTTTTTTTGGTTTTTATGATGTTTGTGCTATCTTAATGTCTTAAAAATAAAAATGATTATTTTAGATGGCCGAAAATTAAAAAATGAAATTAGTTTATTTCTCAAAAAAGAAATAGATGGTTTGAGATTTTTAGGTAAAAAAACTCCAAAGCTTGTCATTATTCAGATCGGAGATATTTCTGCTTCCAATGTTTATATCAAACAAAAATTATCTTTTGCAGATAAAATAGGTGTTTTTGCAGAGTTGTTAAAATTTCCAGAAATTGTTTCTCAATCTGAAATTATTAATAAAATATCCGAGCTTAATAATAATGATGATGTGCACGGTGTAATTGTTCAGCTTCCAGTTCCAAATAATCTTGATCAAACACAGATTCTAAATTCAATTGATGACAAAAAAGATATTGACGGTCTGGGTAGTATGAATCTTTCAAAATTAATAAGAAATGATTCTTCAGGTTTAGTGCCCGCTACTTCAAAAGGGATAATCTCTTTGTTAAAAAGTTATGATTTAGGAATATCAAATAAAAATATTGTAGTTATTGGGAGATCTGTGTTAGTTGGAAAAACTCTATCACTTGCTCTAATTAATCAAGATGCGACCGTTACAGTTTGCCATTCTCATACTTTGGAACTTTCAAAGATAATAAAAAATGCCGATATTGTAATTTCTGCTGTTGGTAAGCCGGGTATTATTAATGATGGAAATGTTCATGAAAAACAAATTATTGTAGATGTTGGCATTTCAAAAAATGACAAAGGTGTTATTTGCGGAGATGTTTTTCTGGATAAAAAAACTGTTTATGCAGTTTCTCCAGTACCTGGAGGAGTGGGGCAGATGACTGTTGCTTCACTATTTCAAAACCTTTTAGAGGCATATAGAAATCAGGAATAGTTTCTGGCTTTTACAAACACGTGTATAATAATACACGTAAGATGTATTTTCTTAATCAGTAAAGAAAATCATTCTTTAATTTTATTAGTTTATTAAAAAGTATATGAAAAAATTTTTTACAGATAACAAATATGCAGCAGCTTGGGGTATTTTCGGAATAATCGTCCTTTCTACAGTTGGCTCTTTATTTTTATTAGTTAAGACGATAGATCAAATAAAAAAGATCGGACAAAACGATAATCCTTATTACAATTCTGTAAGTATGAATGGTGTGGGAGAAGTTGTTGCAATTCCAGATGTCGCTTCTTTTAACTTTGCAGTAAGTGAATCAGCTTTAAAAGTTGAAGATGCTCAAAAAGTTGCTACAGAAAAAATGAATAAAGCTCTTGATTATTTGAAATCACAAGGAATTGAAGAGAGAGATATTAAAACTACTTCATATAATATAAATCCAAAATATGAATGGAAACAAGGAATTTGTAATGAAAATTTCTGTGATTCAGGAAAAAGTGTTTTGGTTGGTTATGAGGTCAGTCAAAATGTTGATGTAAAAGTTCGTGATACAGCAAAAGCAGGGGAAATATTATCAGGTATTGGAACAATTGGTATTTCTAATGTAAGCAGCCTTCAATTTAAAGTTGATGATGATGAAGCTTTGAAAGCAGAAGCACGAACAAAAGCAATTGCTGACGCAAAGAAAAAAGTTGAATCAGTTGCTAAGGATCTTGGAGTCAAAGTTGTTAGAGTAATAAGTTTCTATGAAGAAACTGAAAATCCTCCATATTACGGTGGTTATGGAATGGGAGGTGATATGATGGCTGAAAAAGCTGCGTCAGTTGCACCTCAACTACCAACGGGTGAAAATAAAATTACTTCACGAGTTAGTGTTACTTTTGAAATAAAATAAAGCTAAAATACTTATTTCAAATTAAAAAAGCCCATTTCATAGGGGGCTTTTTTAATGTATTGACTTTATATAAATAAAAGTGGTATTATATTACCAACGTGCCCTTCGGGGCATTTTTAATTAATTTAAAAAATATGAGATTACTTGATTATATAAGAGATACAAAAGGAGAAATGAAGCATGTGAGCTGGCCAACCAGAAGTCAGGCTTTCGGGTATACGATTATAGTTTTAGCTGTTTCAATTACTCTTGCATTATATCTTGGTTTCTTCGATTACATTTTTACTAATGTAGTTGATAAGTTTTTTGTTAATAATTTTTAATTTTATCTAAGATGTCAAAACAACAACCACAAAGAGAAAGGAATTGGTATGCCATCCACACTTATGCTGGATATGAAAATGCTGTTTCTAAAAACTTACAACAAAGAATCGAATCTCTAGGAATGGAAGATAGAATTTTTAATGTTGTAGTTCCAACTGAAAAGAAAATTAAGATTAAAAATGGAAAAAGGGTAGAAACTGAAGAAAAAATTTATCCTGGTTACGTTATGGTAGACATGATTGTAACAGATGATTCTTGGTACGTAGTTCGAAACACCCCTCGTGTTACAGGATTCGTCGGTTCAGGTGTTTATCCAGTTCCATTATCAAAGAAAGAGATAGATGATTTATTTAGTCGAATGAATTCAGATACTACAAAGCATAAGATTGATTTAATGGTTGGAGATTTGGTTGCTGTTGCTGAAGGTCCTTTCAAAGATCTAGAGGGTAAAGTAGAAGAAGTAGATGAAGATCGTGGAAAAATTAGAGTAAATGTTTCTATGTTCGGTCGAGAAACACCAGTCGAACTAGACTTTTTACAAGTTAAGAAAATTTAATTAAAAGTTGAAATTCCTATTAAATCGTGTAATATAGCTAGCACTGTTACGCGCTTCAAAGTAAATAATATTTAATAAAAATATGGCAAAGAAAATAAAGAAAGTAATAAAAGTTCAAGCCAAAGGGGGAGCCGCAACTCCTGCGCCACCTTTAGGTCCAGTTTTGGGTCAGGCCGGAATTAACATTGGTGAATTTATTAACCAATTTAATGGTGGAACTCAAGACCGAAGAGGAGAAATTGTACCTTGTGTTATCACAGTGTACGAAGATAGAACTTTCTCTCTTCAATTCAAAACTTCTCCAGCATCACAACTTATTCTAAAAGCACTAGGAAAAGAATCAGGTTCAGGATCAAATTTAACTAAAAAAGTTGGTTCTCTGAACAAGGCCCAAATTCGTGAAATTGCTGAAAAGAAAATGAGTGATCTAAATGCAAATACTATCGAAGCAGCAATGAAAATTATCGAAGGAACTTGCAGATCAATGGGGGTAGAAGTTAAATAAAATAAAAAACACTTTTCTCAATCTTGTCCTCGTCGTTGTATATTAAGTAACTTAATTGAAACTTAGTAACTTCTGCGAGGAGATTTCGAAAAGTGTTTTTTTATTTTATTTTTCTAATACAACAAATTCGTAAGTAAAATTATCGTCTTGTGATTTTCGGCTGGAAATTATTTTTGAAAAACCAGAGGATTCATAATTTGGAAATTTTTTAGAATAATTTACGTTCGCATCGACTAAAGTTAAGTAAAGTCTGTCCGCATAGGGAATGGCTAATTCATAAATTTGAGAACCACCAATAATAAAAATTTCAGACTCTTTATTTTGTTCTTCACAAAAAGCCTTATTCTCATTTTCTATTTTTTTTGCCAAATCAATAGATTCACTAAGAGAAGTGACAATTGAAACTTTATCTGAAATCTCTGGTGAAACCTGGTAGTTTTCTTGTCTTGTTATGATAATATGATGTCTTCCTGGTAATGGTTTTCCTTTGAATTCCTCCCAAGTGCTTCTGCCCATAATAATTGGGTGACCCATAGTTTTTTCTTTGAAGAATTTAAAGTCTTCGGGAATATGCCAAGGTAGACCACCTTGTTCTTTGCCTATGGTGCGACTTTGCCGATCAATGGCTGAAATTAGACTTACTGTAATTTTTTTATTTGTGTTCATGTCTTGAAAATTTATAGCAAATTATGATTATTTTAACAATTAAAGACGGTCGTGTATAATTTAAATATGAATGAAATAAATACGCATGTAAGACCTTCTTGGGATGAATATTTTATGAATATTGCAAAAACTATTGGAACAAGAGGAACTTGTGATCGTGGTAGGGTTGGTAGTGTTATTGTTAAAGATAAAAAAATAATTTCTACTGGTTATGTGGGTTCTCCTTCAGGTTGTAAACACTGTGATGAAATTGGACACGAAATGCACACTGTAGATTATGGAGAAGGCGAGATTCATCGTCATTGTGTTCGTACCGCTCACGCTGAAACAAATGCAATTATTCAAGCTGCTCGTTTTGGAATAAGTACAGACGGGGGAACTTTGTACTGTATGATGGTTCCTTGTTATGCTTGTGCAAAAAATATTATTAATGCAGGAATAAAAAGAGTCGTTTGTGAAAAAGATTATCACGGAGGAAAACGTTCAAAAGAAATTTTTTCTGAAGCTGGAGTGGAGATTGTTCTATTAATAGATGAATTAATGCAGTATGCAGATCAAAAATAACTTATGAAAAATAAAATAATCATTGCCTTAACCGGTCAAATTGCTTCAGGTAAAGATGTCACAAAAAAATATTTAACTGAAAAATATGGTGCTCAAAGTGTAAAATTCTCACAGATTTTAAGAGATGTTTTGAATAGATTAAACATCTCTGTTGAAAGAAAAACCATGCAAGATTTATCTACAGTTTTACGACAAACTTTTGGTGAAGATCTACTGGCTAGAAACATTGCAGAAGATGCTAAAAAATTAGAAGCGGATATTGTAATTTTAGATGGAGTTCGTAGACCTGCTGATATTTTACACGCTCAGAAATTAGAAGGTTTTGTTTTGGTAAGAGTAGAAGCGTCTCCAGAATTACGATATGAGCGCATGAAATTAAGAAATGAAAACGTGGGAGATGCAGAAAAAACCTTTGAAGAATTTTTAGCTGATCATGAATCAGAGGCTGATAAAGAAGTTCCTGTAATCATGTCTCAAGCCACAGAAACTCTTGATAATAATGGAACTTTTGATGATTTATATAAACAAATCGAAGAACTTATTTTAAGATTAAAAAACTAATTTATTCAATAAATAATCAGTAAATAAAAAACACCCGACATTTCTGAAGGGTGTTTTGTTTAAACTTACACTGCGATCGGCGCCTTGATACCAGGATGCGAATCGTAATCCAGAAGCTCGATGTCTTCTTTTTTGAAATCAAATATGTTCTTGATTTCAGGATTAAGTCTCACTTTCGGAGAAGGGCCTTTTGAGTCACGACCAAGTTGCTCGTTCACTTGCTCAAAGTGATTTTTATAAAGGTGAGTGTCGCCACCAACCCAAACAAATTCGCCAGGCTCATGTCCTGTCACTTGTGCCACCATCATCAACAACAAAGCGTAGGATGCAATATTGAAGGGAACACCAAGGAAGGTGTCGCAACTGCGTTGGTATAATTGCAAATGAAGTTTTCCTCCAAGCACTTTGAATTGGAACAGACAATGACATGGAGGCAATCCAGAGATCGCCATTTCTTCAATATCTGCAGGATTCCAAGCAGACACAATTAGTCTCCTTGAATTAGGAGATTTTTTAATGTCCTCAATTACTCCTGCCAACTGATCGATTGATCCACCTTTGGGATTTGGCCAACTTCTCCATTGATATCCATAAACCGGACCAAGGTTTCCATATTCATTTGCGAAATTTTCATCGCTCAGAATTTTTTCATTGAAAACCTTGATCTGTTCTTCCCATTCAGGACTGTTTGGTTTTGGAACAGGGAGGTTGTTGGCCTGACAATAGTGTTTGAAAGGCCAGTCATCCCAGATGTGGTTATTGCTTTGGAGTAAAGTTTTCAGCTTTGTGTCTCCGGCAATAAACCACAAAAGTTCAGAAACAATCAATCCAAATGGAACCTTCTTTGTGGTTAGTAGAGGAAAACCCTGTGAAAGGTCAAACCTCATTTGGTGACCAAAAACCGCTCTGGTGCCCGTACCGGTTCTATCATCGGTATCAGTTCCTGTTTGCATAATACGTTCAAGCAGAGCGTGATATGTTGCATCATGTGTGTTTAATGTTTTCATGGTTCTATTGTATCTGATTTTGTTTTTAACGCTAATCACAGATAAAGTCAATTAATAAAATAAAAAACAGTTCTAAATATTTAGAACTGTCGTTTTTCGATAATTACTTTTTTGGGTTTTGAACAAAAATTATTCCATGCCATATAGCAAAAAGGGTGCATGGGTTTAATGATTGTTATTGGACCACAAGACCCAAAACAAACCTCGATATGAATGAATAAAGATGTGATGCAGGTTTTCATAAAGTTCAACTTTTATCACCCTACATATTAAATTAAATAACGTCAAATTTTATTAAGTTCGGGACTTTGATAAAATGAAAACATGAAAGATTTACAAATTAAAAAGTTGCTTGAAATAGAAAAGAAACGTCAAAAAACTGTTATCAACTTAATTGCTTCGGAAAATATTGTTTCAGAAGATGTGCTTGAAGCTCTTGGTAGTGAATTAACAAATAAATATTCAGAAGGGTATCCTGGTCACCGATATTATGGTGGTAACGAAGTAGTCGATAAAATTGAATTATTGGCACAGGAGCGAGCATTAAAACTTTTTAAATTAGATTCAAAAAAATGGTCAGTGAATGTACAGCCTTTGTCTGGTTCACCAGCAAATTTAGCCGTATACACAGCACTTGTGCCTAAGGGTGAAAAAATTATGGGTATGTCGCTTTCTCATGGGGGGCATTTAACGCATGGACATAAAGTTTCTGCTACTGGAAAATTCTGGCAACAAATTCCATTTGGGGTTGATGAGAAGACTGAAACGATAGACTATGCTTTGCTCAAGAAAATTGCAGTGTCAGAAAAACCAAAAATTATCGTTTGTGGTTTTACAGCTTATCCACGGCAGGTGGATTTCAAAAAATTTCGTGAAATTGCTAATGCCTCCGGAGCAATTTTAATGTGTGACATGTCTCATTTTGCGGGGCTGGTTGCGGGTGCAGAATATCCTTCTCCTTTTGAATATTGTGATGTTGTTACTACTACAGTACATAAAACTTTGCGTGGTCCACGAAGCGCTATGATTTTTTCTCGTAAAGACAAATTCGTAAAAACAGAAAAAACAAATTCTAAAACTGGAAAAAAACAAATTATTAAAAACATCTACTCTGATTTAATTGACAAGGCGGTTTTTCCTGGTCTTCAAGGTGGTCCGCATAATAATCAAATTGCCGCAGTGGCGGTTGCTTTAAAAGAAGCCGACTCAGGATCTTTCAAAAAATACGCTCAACAAGTAAGAAAAAATGCTGCAGTGCTTGCCAAAGAATTATCTGAAAGAGGTTGGAAAATTATTTCAAATGGAACAGATACGCATCTTGTTCTTGTTGATGTTTGGATGAATGGAGTAAAAAATGAAAAAGGAGCAGGTGGTTTAACTGGACAAGAGGCTAGTGATCGTTTGGAAAAAGTAGGAATTATTGTAAATAAAAATACTATTCCAGGCGAGTCTCGAAGCGCGTTTGATCCTTCAGGTATTAGATTAGGTAGCGCAGCTGAAACTACTCGTGGTAAAAAAGAGGCCGACTTCAAAAAAATAGCAGCAGAGATTGATAAAGTCTTAAAAAAGTAATAATCTAGAATAAGAATGAACACCAAACGCGGAAAATTTATTGTCCTAGATGGAAGTGAAGGAGCGGGAAAATCTTCACAGTTGAAATCTCTCAAAGAAAGATTTGGAGACAAGATTTTGATTACTCGTGAGCCCGGAGGTACTCCTTATGCCGAAGAAATTCGCAATATTATTTTGAATTCTTCTAATGCAAGTCAGGCTGATGCTAAAACCCATTTCGCATTATTTTGGGCCTCACGTGCAGATCATATGAGGAATAAAATTATTCCTGCTCTTGAATCTGGAATGACAGTCATTACTGACCGTTTTGACTCCTCAACATTTGCCTATCAGATTTTCGGGCAAGAAGCCACAGAACTAAAAGATCATTTCTTTGCTTTCAGAGATTTCTTTTTAGGGGATTATAAGCCTGACCTATATATTTATCTAGATGTCGACACAAAAATCGGCTTGTCTAGAAAAAATAATCAACCTAATGAAATAAATCACTTTGAACAAAGGAAGGTGGAATTTTTTGAAAGGATGAAGCAGGGTTTTGCTGAATTTTTCAATCATGTTCCTTATGTGGTAGTTAATGCAAACGTTGATTTTGCTTCAGTTGAAAAAGATTTAACTTCTATTATGGAGAAGCAATTAAACAGCTAGTTTTCCTAGCTGTTTTTATTTTAAAAATATGAAACTAAAAATTAAAAAATTAAACATTGAGGCAATTGTTCCAAATTATGCTCATTTAAACGATGCTGGTTTTGATTTGTTTTCCGTTGAAACCATTGAAATTGAACCAATGTCTCGTGTTCAAATTTCAACTGGTATAGCTATGGAAATTCCAGAAGGTTTTGTTGGTTTAATTTGGGATAAGTCTGGTTTGTCTCATAAGTATGGATTGAAAACTTTGGGTGGAGTTATTGATTCCGGGTATAGGGGAGAGATAAAAGTTGGAGTTATAAATCTTGGAACAGAAAAATATATTTTAGAAAAAGGTCATAAAATTGCTCAGATGATTATTCAAAAAAGAGAATTTTGTGAGATAGAAGTCGTTGACGAATTATCTGACACTTCACGTGGGGAAGGTGGTTTTGGTTCAACAGGTAAATAAGCTTTTATAAAAAATATTCTAAAGCTTTATAAACCGTTATTTTTCTGTTATTCTAAATCTAATAATATGAAACAAATTGTTCGAGAATCTATTAATAAAGTTTTAAGAAGTGCCGGTTTAAACGAGGTTGATTTTAATATTGAATACCCAGCTGATTTAAAGTTCGGAGATTATTCCTCAAATGTTGCGATGGTCTTAGCTAAAAAAATTGAGAAAAATCCCAGAGACTTAGCTCAAGCTATTGTGAACGATTTAAATCGTAATCTTTCTCCTGAAATTGAAAAGGCTGAAATGGCTGGTCCTGGCTTTATTAACTTTTATCTAAAAAAAGAAATTCTATTTCAAAAAATAGGAGAGATATTTTTAACTGGAAATAATTACGGTCGTTCAAAAAAACTAGCTGGTCAAAAAATTGTTATTGAATACACTGATCCAAACGCTTTTAAGCAATTTCATATAGGTCATCTTATGGCCAACGCGATAGGTGAGTCAGTGTCTAGAATTTTAGAATGGAACGGTGCAGACATTACTCGTATTTGTTATCAGAGTGATGTTGGAATGAATGTGGCGAAAGCTTTATGGGGTATGATTCAAAATAAGGCTGCGTTTCCTCATGATGAAGATTCTTTAGAAGATAAAATAAAATTTGTTGGAGAGGCCTACACCCTAGGTGCCGCTCGATTCGAAGATGATGAAAATTCCAAACTTGAAATTCAAGAAATTAATAAAAAAGTTTTTAATTTTTTTAATGGTGACCCAAAGGACGATGATCAAGAATTGAAAATATATTATGAGAAAGGTAAAGCTTGGAGCTTGGCTCATTTTGAAGAGTTGTATATAAAACTTGGAACAAAATTTGATCGTTATATTCCTGAAAGTAGCACTGCTTCTCTAGGGGAAAAAATTGTTAGGGATAATATAAAAGATCCAGAAGATGAAAATTCAAAAGGGGTATTTGAGTTGAGTGACGGTGCTGTGGTTTATAAGGGGGAGCAAGACGGTTTGCATACTCGTGTTTTTCTTAATTCTCAAGGTCTACCTACTTATGAAGCAAAAGATCTAGGACTGGCTTATTTCAAAGATAAAATAGCCGACTTCGATACTTCTATTGTTGTGACGGCTAGCGAACAAAAAGAATATTTTAAAGTTATGATGGCGGCCCTTGCACGAATAAATTCTGATTTAGCTTCTAAAACAAAACATATTACTCACGGTATGATGCTTCTTGAAAGTGGAAAAATGTCTTCACGAAAAGGACAGGTTATAACTGGAGAAACCTTAATTAATGAAGCGGAAGAAATGGTGCGACAAATTATTGCTGATAGAGGATTTGAAAAAGATGTGGCGGAAAAAATAATTGTAGATGTTGCTGTTGCTGCTATTAAATATTCTATTTTAAAACAAGCCTCTGGTAGAGATATTATTTATAATGCAAAAACAGCAGTAACTTTTGAAGGAGATTCTGGTCCTTACTTACAATATTCTGTTAATCGTGCTCGATCAGTCATGTCTAAGGCTTTGGAACAAGGAATTAAAATTGACAATGATTTAAAGAATCTTATTTTTGATCAAGGTCAAAATTCTTTACCAAATCAAAATTTTTACCACGAATGGCAAACTACAAATCTAGAGAGAATGATTATTCGTTTCCCAGAAATTGTTTTGGGTGCTGCAGAAAATTTATCACCACATACAATTACCAATTATTTAATTCAGGTAGCAGGTGAATTCAATAGTTTCTATGCTAATAATCAAATTATTGATAATAAGCCTGATATGGCCTACAAACTAGCTTTAACAAAAGCCACAGAACACGTTTTAGAAAACGGTCTTCAAATTCTAGGTATTAGAATTCCTTCTAAAATGTAATTACTTTAGGTAAGGTTAGATACTTTAAAAACTCTATTTAAAGTGATAGTATTTTTGTTATGACAACTAAAAATGAGCAGGCGCCAGAGGCGTCTTTAAACGGTCCTGATATGGCCGGTTCAAATCAAGGGCAAACTGAAAAAAGTCAGGTTGCTTTAACTGAGGAGGCCGTTCTATCTTTTTGGCAGAAAAATAATATATTTGAAAAAAGTCTGGCTCAAAATATGCCAGAAAATAATTCAAATTCAAAAGGCGAGTTTGTTTTTTATGATGGACCTCCATTTGCAACTGGAACACCACATTATGGACATTTGCTTGCGGGAACAATGAAAGATTTAATTCCTCGTTATAAAACCATGCAAGGATATTATGTGCCCAGAAAATGGGGATGGGATTGTCATGGTTTACCAATTGAAAACTTAATCCAAAAAGAAAATAATCTTCATACAAAAAAAGATATTGAGAATTTTGGAATTAAAAAATTTAGTCAGGCCGCAAAAGCAAGCGTGTTTAGATATGATGCTGAATGGAGAAAAACCGTACCTAGAATCGGTAGATGGGTAGATATGGATAACCAATACACCACAATGGATTCTGGTTTTATGGAGTCTGTATGGTGGGCTTTTTCTGAATTATATAAAAAAGATTTAATCTATAAAGATTTTCGGGTAATGCATATTTCTCCTGCACTCGAAACCCCACTTTCAAATTCTGAGGTCAGTCAAAACTATAAAGATATTACTGATATTACTGCATATGTGAAATTTGAATTAGTAGATGAACCAGGAACTTTTTTTATTGCTTGGACAACAACCCCTTGGACGTTGCCAGGAAACGTAGCGCTTGCTGTTGGTGAAGATATTGATTATGTAAAAGTTGAGATTGAAAATGCTGAAGAAAATCAAAAAGGAAATATTTTTATCGCAAAAAACAGGGTAGAATCTGTTCTAAAAGATAAAACTTATAAAATTATATCTGAATTAAAAGGTCGTGATTTGGTCGGGAAGAGATATAAGCCTGTTTTCGATTATTACGCAAAAAACGAAAAATTAGAAAATCGTGAAAATGGATGGAAAATTTATTCAGCTGATTTCGTAACTGATGCTGACGGAACGGGTATAGTTCACATTGCTCCTGCTTTTGGAGAAGATGATTTTAATTTAAGAAAAGATAAAAATCTTCCTTTTATACAACATGTAAACATGGATGGAACAATTCGTCCCGAAGCAATTGATTTTGCAGGTCTTCAAGCGAAACCAAAGGCTACAGATGAAAACCCAAATGCTCATCAAAATACGGACATTGAAGTGATTAAATATTTGGCTCATCACGGAAATTTATTTGCTAAAGAAAAAATAATACACTCATACCCTCATTGCTGGAGAACAGATGCGCCACTTTTGAATTATGCTCTTTCTTCTTGGTTTGTAAAAGTTACTAATCTGCGTTCAAAAATGGTTGAATTAAATAAAGATATTTATTGGGTTCCAGAGAATATTGGTTCAAAGCGTTTTGCTAATTGGCTTGAGAATGCAAAAGATTGGGGAATTTCCCGCTCTCGTTTTTGGGGAACAACTATGCCTATTTGGGTTTCTGAAGATGGAGAAATAGATGTTATTGGTTCTGTTGAAGATCTAAGAAATAGAACAAAAGGAACTAATAAATATTTTCTAGCTCGTCATGGTGAAGCAGAACATAATGTTGCTAAATTTTTATCATCAGATAATTCTGTAAAAAGTGAATTGACCGAAAATGGTTTAAAACAAATTGAAGATTTGGCAGAAAATCTTTTGAAAGAACTTGCTAAGAATGGTCAAAAAATAGATTATATTTTTACCTCTCCATTACACCGAACAAAAAGAACAGCACAAATTGTGGCTGAAAAAATTAATCTAGATAAAGAATTAATTATTGTAGATGAAAGATTAAAAGAAGTTCAATCTGGAATTCTTAATGGAAAACCTACTTCTGAATATTTGAAATTAGTTAATAGTGTTTCAGAACAATTTGAAATTTCTCCAGAAGGAGGTGAAACTATTTCTGATATTAGAAAAAGAGTAGGGGATTTTATTTATGAAATAGATAAGAAATATTCAAATAAGAATATCCTTATCGTAACCCATGAATATCCAATCTGGATGTTTAATGCTGTGAAGAATGGATTAGACAATAAGAAAGCCATTGAAATAAAAACTTTTGGAAAGAGTTTTGTTCCAACAGGTCATTTTGAAGTATATGATTTTGCTCCTTTACCACACGATGATGATTATGTTTTGGATCTACATAGACCCTATATTGACGAAATTACATATTTAAAAAATGGTAAAAAATTCACAAGAATTCCAGAGGTTTTTGATACTTGGTTTGATTCTGGTTCAATGCCATATGCTGTTCCTCATTTTCCATTTAATAATAGACAAAAAAATTCTGGTGGAATTTTGAGTAATTTATTAAAATCTCTTACTTCATCAAAAGAACCAAATCATTTTCCTGCAGATTTTATTGCTGAAGGGCTTGATCAAACAAGAGGCTGGTTTTATACCCTAATGGTTTTAAATAGTGCTTTGTTTGGTAAAAGTCCATTTAAAAATGTCATTGTAAATGGTTTGGTTTTGGCAGAGGACGGAAGAAAGATGTCAAAAAGTCTAAAAAATTATCCAGATCCTTCTTATATTTTGGATAAATATGGTGCTGATGCTTTGAGGTATTACATGCTTTCTTCACAAATTGTAAAAGCAGAGCCTTTGAATTTTTCTGAGAAAGGTGTTGATGAGGTTTTGAAAAAAGTGATCAACAGGTTAATGAATGTTGTTTCATTTTATGAATTGTATGTAAAATCAGAAGAGTCACAAAAAATATTCGAAGCTTATAAAAATGATAAAAACAAGAAACCACTTTTGAAAAATGAATTAGACACATGGATTGTTTCAAGGTTGGGTGAAGTTTTGAAAAAAACAACAGAAGCTCTGGATAAATATGAATTAGATGTTTCAGCTAGACCAATTGCAGAATTTATCGATGATTTGTCTACATGGTATTTGCGTCGATCAAGAGACAGATTTAAGGGGGAGAATTTCGAAGATTCTGAATCTGCGAAAGAAACTACAAATTATGTATTAATTAATTTGGCAAAAATTATGGCTCCATTTATGCCTTTTACAGCTGAAGAGATTTACCAAAATATAAGTGGATTCAAAATGAAAAATCCTGATTATAGCGTCCATTTTGAAAAGTGGCCAAACAATATCTATTTTGATCAGAAAATTATTCAAGAAATGGAGATTGCTAGAAAAATCGTCGCTTTAGGTTTAGAGGCAAGAGACAGAAATAAAATAAAAGTTAGACAACCACTTAAAGAATTATTAGTTAAAGATGACTCAATATCTAATCTTAGTGAGGGTATATTAGAAACCATTAAAGATGAGCTGAATGTTAAGGAAATAAAATTTGATTCTCAGATAAAAGAAGAAGTCTTTCTTAATACAGAGATTACCCCAGAACTTTTAGAAGAAGGAGTAGCACGTGAAATAATTCGAACAATTCAATCTCTTAGAAAAAAATCAAACTTAAATCCAGAAGATCAAATAGATTTGGTTGTACAAACAGAAGATCAAGGAGAGAAGCTTATCAAAAAATTTGCTGAACAAATTAAAAAACCAACAAACGTTGTTAATTTTGATTTTGCTGAAAACGACGGAGATAAAATCTCTGTAGAAGGATATAACTTTAATATAGTTATTAAATAGTAATGCATCATATTTATAGAACAGAAGCTATTATTTTATCTAGTCGTCCAAGCGGGGAGTCTGGTAAATATTTAACTGTTTTGTCCAAAGAATATGGGGTTTTAAAAATTGAAGCCCAAGCAGTTAGGAAAAATGATTCAAAGCTTCGTCAATCAATTCAAGATTTTTCAGTTGTGGATATTTCTTTCGTAAGAGGAAAGACAGGAAATAAATTAGTAAACGCATCTTTTATTTCTAATTTTTATTATGAAATATCAAATCAGAAAATTTTGAAAAGCATCTCTAATATTTTTCGCCTGGTTGAAAAAATGATTGTCGACGAAGAAAAAGATGATTCTATTTTTGATTTATTCATCAAAATAAACCTTATTTTAAAAGATAATTTAGACTGTACCGATGATTTTCTCAAGGCCTTGGAAATTATTTCTGTATATAGACTTCTTTCAAGTCTTGGATATTTAAGCCGAGATGGAGAGTATAATTTTATTTTAAGTGAAGAACTTGATGAAGGTTTGGTTTTGAGAATGGAAAAAAAATTAATTACCGATAAAGAAAAAATAATTAGATTAATTAATAATGCTATTAATGAAAGTCATTTATAATTTGGTATAATAATTGCACATGCAATTACCTAATGGTCAAAAATCTAGATTAGAAAAATTAGAGCAAAAACTTTATTCTGTTGACGGTATTTCTTCCAAAGAAAGGGCTTCCTTAAAAGCAAAAAATTACACGGTAAATAATGATTGGGGAGAGCCTGAAATGAAAAATGATTTTTCTTTTCCTAAAAAGAAATTTGGTTTTTTTAGCTTGGTGTTAATTTTAGCTGCAATATTTTTTGTTGGCTCTTTGTCTTATGCCGGATTTATTTTTCTAAATGGCAATAAGGCAATTTCCGGAAATAATGTTGACATAAAAGTCGTCGGACCTGTTTCTGTTGGAGGAGGAGAGTCTCTGTCTGTAGATGTTGTTGTTGCTAATAATAATCAAATTCCACTTGAACTTGTAGATCTTTTTGCTGAATATCCGGAGGGATCTAAAAATCCTGAAAATATTTCTGAAGATTTGAGAAGAGTTAATTTAGATTTGGGAACAATTCCACCCGGATCAGTAATAAGAAAGACCGTAAAAGTGGCTTTGTTTGGAGAAGAAGGTTCAAATAAAAAAATCGACTTTATTTTGCAATATAGAATTTCTGGATCAAATGCAATTTTTGAAAAAAAGAAAGAATTTGAAGTTGCTTTAAGTGCAACACCTATTCGTCTGTCTGTTTCTGGTTTAGAAGAGATCTCTTCATCTCAAACTGTTGATTTAACTGTTAAATTTAATTCTAATTCTGTTCAACCTCTTAAAAATGTCATGATAGTGGCTGAGTATCCTTTTGGTTTTAAGTATGAAAAATCAGATTTAAAGCCAAAATACAATAATAATATTTGGTTTTTTGAAGAACTAAAGCCTAATGAGGAAATAGAATTCAAGGTATCAGGTGTAATAGAGGGACAAAATCAAGAAGATAGAATATTTAGATTTAATACTGGTTTAGCGAAAGAAAATTCTCCTGAAGAGATTGGTGTGTTGTTTGCCACTACCATGCACGAAGTAAAGGTTACAAAATCTTTTGTCGGTCTTGTCCTAAATATTAACAAAGATCCTGCTACTGTTGTCTCTGTACAGAGCGGTGAATATAACGAAGGAGAAGTTATTTTTACAAATAATACCAACGACTCAATTAAAAACTTAGAAATTAAATTACAACTAAATGGTGCAGTACTTAATGAAGACTCAGTTACCGTAACAAGTGGATTTTATAGCTCTATTGATAATACAATAACTTGGAATAAAAATACTGATGATTTGTTTTTAAATATTGCCCCTAGGAAAACCGGAAGAATATCATTTAGATTTAAGACTCTGGAATTAGTTAGTGGAAAAACTAGTATTAAAAATCCACAAATAGATATAACAGCAAAAGTATCTGGTACAAGGATTTCAACTTCAAATACTGAAGAAAAAATATCATCCGATACATTTAAAAATATAAAAGTTATATCAGACACATCTGTATATGCCTACACTCATTACAATGAAGGACCTTTTATTAATTCTGGCCCGATTCCTCCCAAGGTAGATACTCCAACTAGTTATACAATTGAATTTGCAGCCTCAAATAATTCTAATGATTTAGATAACGCTCAGATAACAGCCATATTGCCACCCTATGTTTCTTGGAAAGGGGCATTTAGTCCAAGTGGAGAAAATGTATCTTTCGATTCAATTAATAGAAAAATGGTTTGGAATATTGGACCTATTCCTGCAGGAACAGGTTATACAAAAAATATTAAACAACTGTATTTTAAAGTAGAGCTTTTGCCAAGTATTTCTCAAACTGGAAACAAGTTAGATTTATTAAATGATATTATGTTTAATGCAAATGATACTTTTACAAGGAAAAGTATCTCTACAAAAGTTAATTCACCAAATACTATTATAAAAGGGTATCCTATTGCAGATAACCACGGAAATGTGGTTCAATAGTACTTATGAACAATAATCCAGAAAACAATATGGAAAACCTTATTTCTCTATGCAAGAGAAGAGGTTTTATTTACCAAGGCTCTGAAATTTACGGAGGATTAGCTGGTACTTGGGATTATGGACCGTTGGGTGTAGCTCTAAAGAAAAATATTGAGAATCTTTGGTGGAAAAGATTTGTTTTAGATAGAGAAGATATGTATGGTATTGATGCGGCTATTTTAATGAATCAAGAAGTTTGGAAATCCTCTGGTCATGTTGCAGGATTTGCTGATCCATTAGTTGAGGACACTAAAACAAAAAAACGCTATCGTGCCGATCATCTCCTGGAAGCAAATAATATAAGTCCAATTGGAATGAAGATTGATGATATGGATAAAGCCATCAAAGAAAATGGAATAAAAAGTCCTGAAGGTAATCCTCTTGGTGATGTTCGCCAATTTAATATGATGTTTAAAACTAATGTTGGTGCTACTGAAGATGAATCTTCTATTTCATATCTTCGACCTGAAACTGCTCAGGGTATGTTCGTAAATTTTAAAAATGTTCTTGATTCTTTTCATCCGAAAATTCCTTTTGGTATGGCTCAAATAGGTAAAGCTTTTAGAAATGAAATAGCTCCTCGAGACTTTATTTTTAGAGTAAGAGAACTTGAACAAATGGAAATTGAATATTTTGTTAAGCCTTCAGAATGGGAAAAAACCTTCGATTATTTTTTTGAAGAGCAAATGGCTTTTCTAAGAGATCTTGGATTAACAGAATCAAAAATTCATAAAATAGAAGTCGCAGCCGCTGATAGAGCACATTATTCAAAGAGAAGTATCGATACTGAATTTGATTTTCCTTTTGGCCAAAAAGAGCTTCTTGGTTTGGCATACCGAACAGACTACGATCTATCTGCTCACATAAAAGGAAGTAAGGTAGAACTTTCATATTTTGATGAAGAAAACAAAGAAAGATATGTTCCTCATTGCATTGAACCAACTTTTGGTTTAGGTAGACTTTTGCTTGCTGTAATTTCTGATGGATATACAGAAGACGAGCTTGGTGGTGAAAAGAGAATTTATTTAAAACTTTCTCCAAAAATTGCTCCATATTTAGTTTCAGTTTTTCCACTTCTTAAAAATAAGCCAGATCTAGTTAATAAGGCCAGAGAAGTTTTCTCAATTTTGCGTAAAGAATCAGAATTTAGCGGAAGAGTTTCTTTTGATGATAATGGAAATATTGGAAAAAGATATAGAAGACAAGATGAAATAGGAACACCATTCTGTGTGACAATTGACTTTGATACTTTAGGAGAAAATCCAGAATTAAAAGATACAGTAACTGTAAGGGATCGTGACACAGGAGAACAAAAAAGAATCTCTATTAATGATCTTGCTGCTTATTTAAAAAATACTAGTTTTTAAATTTTTAAATTAATATTTTAAATATTGGTTTGACTTTAAATAATTACAGTGTTTATATATTTGAGGAGGTAAAAATGTTAAATAAAATACTCTTTCTGTTTGAAGTTGATTTTAATCTATATCCTGATCAGAAAATTTCTGCAGAAGCAAAAAAAATCTTTGAAAGAAATATAGCCAAATACTATTGGTCTGTAAGTCAGGAAGGGAAAATTATTAACGCTAGGTTTGAAAATTTTCCAAGAAAAGATATGGTTGTTAATACGGAAGATGAGAGAACTGTTGAAAGTCTTAATTTGCTCCCAAAGCTTTTCTCAAGAACTCTTTCTGGATCTCAAAAGAAGAATTGGAGAATTCAAGTTTATTACAGTAAACATGATGAGACAGATCATATAATTATTATAAACGAAGAACTTCATTTGCAGGATTATTATATTTCTTGGCAAAAGGAACATAATAATTTTAATGCACTTATGAAAGAAGTTAGTAAGATACAAGATCTAATTTAATTACCTGTGGAAGCAGGTAATTTTTATTTATTGCAAAAAAGGTAGTCTAGTATAAAATACCTTTAACTAATAAAACAAAAATATGAAATATACAAAAAAGACATTGAAAAATGGTTTACGAATTATGACCATACCGATGAAAGATTCTGAGACCGCTATTGCTATGGTTTTGGTAGAGGCAGGTTCTGATTATGAAACAAAAAATAATAATGGCTTATCTCATTTTTTGGAACATATGTGTTTTAAAGGGACTGAAGAGCGCACAGGGGATGATATTAAATATGAACTAGACAGTTTGGGTTCTGACTCGAATGCTTTTACAGGAAATGAATATACTGGATATTATGCTAAAGCTAGTTATACAAAAATAGATAAAATTTTAGATTTGGTTTCCGATATTTATCTTAATCCAACTTTTCCAGAAAAAGATATAGATATTGAAAAGGGTGTGATTATTGAAGAAATAAATATGTATGAAGATTTACCTCAAAGAAAAGTTTGGGATATTTGGATGAAACTTCTGTACGGAAATCAACCCGCTGGTCAAACAATAATTGGACCAAAAGAAAATATTCAAAAAATAAAACAAATTGATTTTAAAAAATATCATACTGAACACTATGTTCCTGCAAAAACAGTTATCGTAGTGGCTGGAAAAATAAATGAAGAAAAAATAATTAAGGCTATAGGAGATAAATTTGGTTCACTTACAAAAGGAAAAATTTCTAAAAAACAACCTACAGTTGAATCTCAGAAAAATCCACAAATAAATATTTTTGAAAAAAAGACTGATCAAACTCACTTAATAATTGGTTTTAGAGCTTTTGATTTGTATGATAAGAGAAATAAAGTTCTTAATCTGGCATCTGTAATTTTAGGTAAAGGTTTTAGCTCACGTCTATTTACAAAAATGCGTGATGAACTTGGTATGTGCTACTACACTAGAGCAGACGTGGACAGTTTCACTGATCATGGATACTTTTCAGTTTCTGCCGGTGTAAGCAATAATCGTTTTGAAGAAGCTATCGCAGTTATTATGGAAGAGTTTAAAAAAATCAGAGACCTTGATATTTCTGAAAAAGAATTACAAAAAGCAAAAGACTTCGCTATTGGTAAATTGGCTACTGGGCTAGAAACCTCAGATTCTTGGGCGATGTATTACGGATTTCAAGAACTACTCCATGAAAAAATAGAAACCCCTGCAGAAATAGTAGAAAAAATTAACAAAATAACTGTAAAAGATATTAAAAAAGTTATAAAAGAAGTATTTGATATTTCTAAATTAAATCTAGCTGTTGTTGGTCCTCAAAAAAATACCTCAACCTTAAAAAAGTTATTAAAAATATAAAATAAGCTAAGAAGTAGGGTATAAATATTAAAATTGAGATAATTTTGCTTTGGTGCTATATTAAATAATATATGAGTAAGGAAAATCAACCAATCTTAATTAGCATTACTCCAGGAGCTATTCTGAGAATAATAGCCATAATTCTAATATTTTATTTTCTATTTATAGTTAGGGATTTAGTTTTAGTTCTATTGACCTCAGTAGTTATTGCCTCTGCTGTAGAGCCATTTGCAGCTTGGTTCGTATCTAAAAAAATTCCTCGTGTTATTTCAGTTTTAATTATATATATAACAACTCTATTACTATGTGGAATAATTTTCTATATCTTCGTACCTACTTTGATAGGTGATATAAGAGGTTTAATTAATAATTTACCTGATTATGTAAACACCTTATCTGACAAAGCTGGTCTAATTAATAATATTCCAGAAGTTAATAAGTTTCTTAATGATCTTTCTTTTGGAATTGAAAATGAAAGTTTGTTAAATCAGTTTGGTGGAGCAGTTTACGGTGCAACCTTCGGTTTCTTCAATATTGCCTCAAGTATTTTTGGAGGTATTCTAAGTTTTATTTTAATCATTGTCCTATCGTTTTACCTAGCTGTACAAGAAGACGGTGTGGCTAATTTTTTAAAAGTTGTTATTCCTATTCAATACGAAGACTATATTTTAGATCTATGGAAAAGAGCTAGAAGAAAAATAGGGCTATGGATGCAGGGTCAGTTATTGCTTGGATTTTTGGTTGGGGTACTTACTTTTTTAGGTCTAAGTATTTTAGGAATCGAAAACGCTTTGTTGCTTGCATTAGTTGCAGCAATATTTGAACTTATCCCTATTTTCGGACCTATTCTATCTGCGGTGCCAGCCGTAGCATTTGGTTTTGCTCAAGGCGGTCCTACTCTAGGCTTATTAGTTGTTGGCTTATATGTAATTATTCAACAATTTGAAAGTCAGCTAATCCATCCTCTGGTAGTAAAGAAGATTGTCGGTATTCCGGCTCTTATTGCTATTCTGGCCTTAATGGTTGGTGCTCAAATAGCAGGATTCCTTGGAATTATTTTATCTGTTCCTGTCACTGCAGCTCTTATGGAATATTTTTCTGATTTAGAAAAGAAAAAAGTTCGCGAGATGAAAGTAGGTAATTAAACTCAATAAAACATGAAGAAAAATTTTTATATCACTACAACTTTACCGTACGTTAATGCGCCTCTTCATTTGGGACATGCAACTGAAATAATCAGAGCAGATGCTATTGCTCGTTATCAAAAATTACAAGGTAAAGAAGTTTTTTTTAATACCGGTACTGATGAGCATGGTCAGAAAATTTTTGAAGCTGCTCAAAAATCAGGTCAAACACCTAAAGAATATACTGATTTCTACGCAGATCTTTTTAAAGAAACTCTAAAGAAATTTGGAATAAGTTCAGATGCTAAGTATGTTCGTACCACAGATGATCATCATGTTGTCGGCGCTCAAGCTTTTTGGAAAAAATGTGCTGACAATGGTTTTATTTATAAAAAGAATTATAAGACAAAATATTGTGTTGGTTGCGAAGAAGAAAAAACAGATAGTGAATTAGTTGATGGAAAATGTCCAATTCATCCAAATAGAGAACTTGAAATTATTGAAGAAGAGAATTACTTTTTTAAATTTAGTGAATTTGGTGATCGTCTTTTAAAATATTATGAAAAAAATCCGAATTTTATAATTCCACAGTATCGCATGAATGAAATGACTGAATTTATAAAAAGAGGTCTTCAAGATTTCAGTATTTCTAGATTAAAATCAAAAATGTCCTGGGGTATTCCTGTACCAGGGGATGAAGAACATGTTATGTACGTTTGGTTTGATGCTTTAACAAACTATATTTCTACACTTGGTTGGCCAAATAATAATGATGTTTTTGAAAAATTTTGGTCTGGTTCTGATTGCACAACAATTCAATATTGCGGAAAAGATAATACTCGTTTCCAGGGTGTAATGTGGCAAGCAATGCTTATGGCTGCTGATATTAAGAATACGGATAAAATAGTTGTTGACGGTTTTATTTTAGGTGAGGGTGGAATAAAGATGTCCAAGTCTTTGGGTAATACTATTGATCCTCTGGAAATAATTGAAGAATATGGAACTGAAGCTTTGCGCTATTTTGTTTTAAGAGAGTTTCATTCTTTTGAAGATACACCAGTTTCTAAAAACTCATTAAAAGAAAGCTTTAATGCCAATCTGGCAAATGGTTTAGGAAATGTTGTTTCCCGTGTTATGAAGATGGCAGAAGGTTTAATTGAGCCTATCTCAGAATCAGAAAAATTAGAAATTAGACTTATGGCAAGTGAATATGTTTTAGCTATAGATAATTTTGATTTACAAAAGGCTATGAATATAATTTGGTTTCATATTTCTGAAATAGATAAAACTATTACAGAAAAAGAACCTTTTAAGTTAGTAAAGACAGACAAAGAGGCTGCCTCAAAAATTATCAAAGACCAAGTTTTGAAAATAGACTTAATTGCAAAATTACTTGAACCTTTTATGCCAGAAACTTCTAAAAAAATTGCAATGGCTATTAAAGAAAATAAAAAACCAGAAAATCTTTTTTCAAGAAAAGACTAATTATTTAATTGATTTTTTATTAAGATAAAATATATGAATAAATTTTTAGATATACATTCTCATTTAGATTATCCGGAATATCAGTCTGATTTCGAGTCTATTATTTATAAAATGAGAGAATTAGATATTGGAACGATCACTATCGGCACTGATTTTGCTTCTGCAGAAAGAGCAGTTGATCTTGCTAATAAATACGAAAATATTTGGGCATGTATTGGTATTCATCCAGCAGATAATCATAAAGAAAAATGGAATGAAGAGGGTTTTGAGAAGCTTGTTCAAAATAATAAAGTAGTAGCCATTGGGGAGTGCGGTCTCGATTTTTTTAGATTGCCAGTCAATCAAAATACTATTGAACCAGATGCTCAAGAAATTATTTTTGAAAAAGAAAGACAACAAGAATTATTTGAAAAACAAATTGAATTTGCAATTAAGTATGATAAACCATTAATGATTCATTGTCGTGATGCTTATAAAGAAGTTTATGATACGTTAGTCAGGTATAAGGTAGGGGATTTAAGTCAAAAATCTTTTAATGGTAATAAAGGATCTAATTTAAAAATCCACTTACATTTTTTTGCTGGCGATATAGAGGTTGCAAAAAAATTTTTAGAATTAGACGCTACTTTTTCTTTTACAGGAGTGATTACTTTTACTAATCAATATGATGAAGTAATAAAATTTTTACCTTTGGAAAAAATTATGTCTGAAACAGATTCGCCCTTTGTAGCCCCGGTACCTTATAGGGGAAGGAGAAATGAACCAAGTTATGTTATAGAAGTAATTAAAAAATTGGCTGAATTGAAAAAGATATCTTTTGAACAGATGAATGAATGTTTAATTAAAAATACTCTCAGAGTTTTTACTCTAAAACAGTAGATCCATAGTAAAATTATTGACATATTTTAAATATATGTTATTATCAATCTGGGATAGGTACTTCAAATATCAAAATGCAATTGTGACGAAAACCCGCTTAGACGGACATACTGGAATATGGTTGGAATCTTTAAGGATAAGGTGAAAAACCAAAAGTGCTAGGTCAACTTGGATCCCTAGTGCTTCTTTAAATGAAACTGATAGAGGTAGTGTATGAACTCCTTTTCATAGGAGTCTTGGGTATAAAAGCCCGTCGGATTAAATAGCCGAAATATACGAAAAATATTTCAAAGTCTGGTATTTTGATACTTTTTGAAAGTTCTAGTCAGCAAGGGAAGCTGGCAAAATGTATAGTAAAGCCCGGCCAAAGAAAAGAAAGAGTTGTAACAATCACTCAATCTTAAATTTCTTGGCCGGGTATTTTTTTAATTGCCATTTAAAGCCTTTTATGATAATCTAACACGCATGTCTAAAGAAAAGACAATGAACGAATCAAGCAAGCTTTACGAGCTTGGCTTCCATATTGTAGGCACAATTGATTCAAACAAGGTTGCCAGCGTCATTGATGAAATTAAAAGCTTAATTACAACTCATCATGGCGACATTGTTCGAGAGGGTGAAGTGCGTGAAATTACCCTTGCTTACACTATGGTAAAACACGTTGCAGGCGTGAATAAAAAATATAATCAATCATTTTTTGATTGGATTAAATTTAATATGAACCCTGAGGACGTGGTCAATCTGAAAACTGCTCTAGATTCAAATGAAAATATTATAAGATTTATTCTTGTTAAGACTGTTAATGATGATGAGCACAGTACATCAAAATTGGTAGAATTAGAAGAATCAGAAGAAGATGAAGTTTCAGTTAGTGAAACTGCACCAGAAAAAATAGAAGAATCAGAAGAAGTTTCTGTAAAAGCTAAAGACCAAGAAATCGATGAGGCTATCGATGAAATGGTTAAATAAGCTAAACTAAATTTTTTCTAAAAATCTAGTTTGACTTCAAAGGACACATCTGCCAACATAATAGTATGTATTTAAACAAAGTATTATTAATCGGGAATTTAACCCGAGATCCAGAGTTAAAAGCTCTGCCGTCAGGAATCAAGGTTACTTCATTTAGTCTTGCTACAAATCGTGTCTGGAGAGACAAGGATGGTAAGACTCAAGAGGCTACTGAATATCACAATGTTGTGGTTTTTGGACGCCAAGCTGAAACTAGTGGACAGTATTTAAAAAAAGGACAATCCGCTCTAATTGAGGGTCGTTTACAGACTCGAAGTTGGGATCAAGATGGGACTAAAAAATACCGGACAGAAATCATTGCCGATAAAGTTCAATTTGGACCAAAGGCTGGTGGTGGAAGTGCTCCATCAACTTTCAATAATAAAGATGAAGGAACAGATAAATTACCTGATGAGAATGTGGCAATCGATTATCCAGAAGATGAAATTAACCCAGACGACATTCCATTCTAAACTAAATTCTAAATTATTAACTTTAAAATCAATTCATGAAAGAGAAAGATTGTTTTTTCAAGAAAAATGATATTACTCACATCGATTACAAAGATGTCTCAGTATTGAAAAAATTCTTGAATCCAAACGGGCGAATCCTAGGTTCAAAGAGAACAGGGGTTTGTGCAAAAAACCAAAGATTATTATCTGCCGCTATTAAACAAGCAAGATTCATGGGACTACTTCCATATATCAATAGATAATAAAACTAATTTAAAAAACTGCCTTAACAGGGCAGTTTTTTGTTTATTAAAAAGTGATATAATTTTTAAGAAATGAGCACTTTTTCTATTTTATCTCCCAAATTAGATACTGAAATTCTCCCGCCTTATCACTGGACAGAAGAAGATTGGTGTACCATTCAATCAATTTGTGAACCTTCAGAAATATATAAAATTCTGATAAGAGTTTCTAAGAAATTAAAGCATCATTATTCTCCGGTTGGTTTCGTTATTGGTCCTGTTATGACCGGTGGTTTTGACTCCGAAAAAAATATGCAAGTTTTTGATGCTGCTATTCAAATTGTTCGAATGAAAGGTGTTGCTGTTCTTAATCAGTTATACACCATACCAGCCCTTGTAAGGTACACAGAACAGTTTCAATCTGTTTATGGGTGTAATAAATATCCTGATAATATTATGTCAGAACTTTTCTTGCCACTTATCTCAAATGCAAAATTCGAAAGAATATTTGCTATAGAAGGGTGGGAGAGTTCGATTGGTGCTTCAATGGAGTATGAGTTATGTATTCAATTAGGTTTTTCTCCTGAGATTGTACCAATCAACCAAATTCTCAGTTATATCAGATAAACAAAAACAGCCTCAAGAAATTCAAGGCTGTTTTTATTTTGATATTATTGATTATTTACCAACTCTTTCTACATATTCTCCGGTCTCGGTATTCACGCGTACAATTTCACCTTCAGTTATGAATATCGGAGCATTAATAACAGCACCTGTTTCAAGGGTGATTTGTTTATTTGCAGCATTAGCAGTGTTTCCTCGTACTGCTGGAGGTGCCTCGGTTACTTTCAACTCAACTTTTATCGGTAAACTTACCCCAATAATTTTTTCATCAAAGACTAGAGCGCTAACCTCTGAATTAGTTTTCATGAATTTTTCTGCACTACCAATTGTGTCACTAGTCAAAATAAATCTATTGGCAGGGTTATTAATATCACAGAACCAAAATTCAGTAATATTAGCTTGTCTGTTATCTTTTTTAAAAAGATATTTTATGTTTTTTTTGCTTAATTCTGCTTCTTCAGCCGTATCATTAACGTGAAAGGTTTCTTGTCTAATGCTTCCGTTAATTAAATTTCTTAATTTGGTTTGGTTAACAGGTTTTCTTTGTTGTTTTCTAAAAACATGAGAATCCAAGACCTCATAAGGATCTCCGTCTAAAATAATATAGCGGCGTTCTTTGATTTCATTATAACTTAACATAGACAAACAGCTTAGCTTAAAATTAGAAAAAATTCAACGGAAGGTAATTACATTTGTTCTTTCATCTTTACTCTTATTTGTTTCAAGATTTCATTTGTGACTTTTTCATTTTCTTTTAGAAAAGTTCTGGTTGCGTCGTAGCCACGTCCCATTTTTACATCGCCATACGCATAACTACTACCAGATTTACTGATGATTCCATATTTTTCTCCCAGAGCAATAATTTCACCTTCTTTTGAGATTCCTTCGTTATACATCAGATCAAATTCAGTAACCTTGAATGGGGCAGCAACTTTATTTTTTACAACTTTAACGCGAACACGTCCTCCCATAATTTCTTCTCCTTTTTTAATTTGAGCAATACGACGAATATCAAGACGTACAGATGTGTAGAATTTCAATGCTTTTCCTCCTGGAGTAGTTTCAGGATTACCAAACATAACACCAATCTGCATTCTGATTTGATTTATAAAGATAACAATAGTTCCGCTACGAGCTACAATAGCAGTTAGTTTTCGTAAAGCTTGAGACATTAGGCGAGCTTGTTTTCCGACATGATGAGCGCCCATTTCACCCTCGATTTCGTCTTTAGGTGTTAGAGCGGCGACAGAATCAACAACAATAACATCAATTTTTCCAGAACGTACCAATGATTCTGTTATCTCTAAAGATTGTTCTCCTGTATCAGGTTGTGAAATTAATAATTCATCAATTTTTACACCAATTTTTTTAGCATACTCTGGATCCATTGCATGTTCAGCATCAATAAAAGCACAGATACCGTCTTTTTTCTGAGCCTCTGCAATAACATGAAGGGCTAGGGTAGTCTTACCAGAAGATTCTGGTCCAAAAACTTCAATAATTCTTCCGCGAGGTAAACCACCGATTCCAAGAGCTTCATCAAGACCAATAGAACCAGTAGAGATAGAATCTACGTTTACTTTGGCTGTTTCACCAAGCTTCATAATTGATTCATTTCCAAACTTGGTTTTAATTTCATTCAAGGTTGATTCGAGAGCAGATTGTTTGCTGGATTTGGACTCATTGTTTAATTTCATTCCGTCGCTATTCTTTTTTGTTTTTTCTTTTGCCATAAGTTAATTATTATAAGTATTGATAAATTTCTAATAAAAAATTATTAAAATCATTCTGAATTTTCTTCAGTGGTGCTAGCTTTTGAATCCAAGGTACTTGTGCCAGAATCAGTTGAGGTTGAAAGACTGTCTCCTATATTAACAACATCTTGATGAGTAACAGATTGTCCCGTAAATATAATTTCAATATTTTTGGAAATATTTCTTTCAAACTTATCCTTAGCCTTAACTATAATTATATTATAGCCAGGGGATAGGAGCAAAAATTCTTTAAAATTACCGTCACTATCAATAAAAATAGGTCTATCATTTAAGCTAATAAAATTTACGTTTGTTGCTTTTCCAATTACCTCTATTAATTCTTTATCGGCTGTCTGACCGTTTTGCGGAGAGGTTATGATTATATCTGGACCGGCAATGAATATTCTAAAATTAAAGATAAAATAACCAACAATAAAGATGGAAAATGCTATTATTGATACAGCTTTTAGGTAATCTGAGCCACTTTTCCTCATATTTATTCTTGGTTATCTTCTTTATGAGAATTGTCAGGACCAACTAATATTTCTCTAGGTTTTGCACCATCTGCAGGACCAATAACCCCTCGTTCTTCTAATATATCCATTAATCTTGCTGCTCTAGAATAGCCAATACGTAGTTTTCTTTGTAGATAAGATGTCGAAGCTTTTCCAGCACTTACAACAACCTCTTTGGCTTCTTCATACAAATCGTCATCTCCATCTTCGTCATCTCCAAAACTATCTCCGCCTCTACCACTATCATTTTTTAAAGAATCAAAGATATCGACCTTATTTGTTTGCCCCTCTAAATTAATGTTTTCAGGCAATTCGTCCCTGTAATTATTCGTTAGCCAATCAACAACTTTTTTAATCTCTTCTTCTGATAGGAAGGCAGATTGGATACGACGAGGTTGAGACATTTCTCCAGATAAGAACAACATATCTCCAGCACCTAGCAATTTTTCAGCACCGGGCATATCCAAAATGGTTCTAGAGTCAATTTGTGAAGCCACTTGTAAGGCGATTCTGGCAGGAATGTTCGCTTTGATTAGACCTGTAATAACATTTACAGAAGGACGTTGAGTAGAGATTATTAAGTGAATACCAACAGCTCGACTCATTTGAGCCAGACGAACAATACCAGCCTCTAGTTCTCGAGGGTAAGTCTGCATAATATCAGCCAACTCATCGATAATAATAACGATGAAAGGCATTGTTTCTGGTAATTCAGCCCCATCATTTTTCTTGGCTTTTTCTAAAGCAGGTTGCAAAACATTTTTATGATAAGAACCAATATCTCGAACTCCTTTTGATTCCAATACATCATATCGTCGACTCATTTCATTTGCTGCCCATTTCAAAGATAGAATTGTTTTCTTTGGATCTGTAATAACAGGAGTTAGTAAGTGGGGGATTTTGTTATACATAGTTAATTCCACACGCTTCGGATCAACCATAATAAATTTCAGCATCTCAGGAGAGTTTCTGAAAAGCAGAGAATTAATCAAAGTATGAATTGTTACAGACTTTCCAGAACCAGTGGTACCAGCAATCAAAAGGTGAGGCATTTTTGCTAAGTCCGCATAGAAAGATTGTCCTGAAACTCCTTTACCTAGCCCCATTAATAATTCTTTTGGAGAGTTAGCAAATTCAGGCTGACCAAATAATGTTCCAAGACCAACTTTTGTTTTTGTAGAGTTTGGAATTTCAATACCTACTAATGATTTACCTGGAATAGGAGCTTCGACTCGAAGAGGGTGGGCAGCCAAGGCTAGAGACAAATCGTTTTGAAGAGCAACTATTCTTGATAGTTTTACACCTTCTGCAGGTTTTAAGGCATAGCGAGTGACGGAAGGTCCAATAGAAATTTCATCCATTTCTACTTGAATACCAAAATTAGAAAGAGTTCTTTTGATTACGTTTGCGTTTGCTTTGATATCTCCTACACCAGGTTTACCAGCATCTTTTTCAAAAAGGGAAAGAGGGGGTGCTTTGTAAGGGGCCAAGCTATCTGATTTTTGAGAAAGGAAAATTAATCCGGTTTGTTTTGCTGGAGGTTCTTCTGTTGGTTTTGGAGTTGGTGTGGTTGATTTAACTTCCACTTCTTCCTCGTCATCTTTATTGTTGTTAGGAGAAACTTGAATTGAATTTTTATCAATTTTAATTTCAGCTTCAACAAAACCATTGTCCTCTTCATTTTCCTCTCTTTTCTTAAATAAGTTTGCAATAAAAGAGACTTTTAATGATGTATCAAAAATAACTAAAATAGAAATTATGATAAGACCAACTAATAATATTAAAGTAACCCAAAAATCAAAAAGACTAACTAATGGTTTTGAGATTAATCGACCTATGATACCACCGTTATGGAAAAGCAAATCTATAAGTCCGATTGCAGATAGGGTAAAGATAGATGCTCCAGTAATTTTAGGCCACGCTAAATTGTGACTGAGTGATTTAATAAAAGATATACCTAGTGTGATTAAGATGACAGGTAATATGTAATATCCAATCCCAAATAATAAAGTTAAGAATTCAAAAATTTTGTCTCCAACTATACCCGCTTTGTTGAAAGGTGCGAGCAATAAGAATATTGAGACTATTATAAAAATAATGGCACTAATACCTTCTAGAGTTTCTTTTTTAAAAGCTTTAACAATATTGTCTGTTGACTCCTCTCTTCTAATATCTTCTTTTTTTCTTCTACCCATTTGTATAAATTATAGCATGCACTTTTATAAAATAACTGTTTATAAATAAGCACTTTCTTTAAAAGACGCTTAAAAACAAAATGTTTTAAAATGGCTCCTATATTTAGTATTTGACTTTTAAACTGTCCGTTATAAACTACCGGTGAATGTCCTAAAAGTCTTTTGATAAAAGACATCTATTATAAGCGCGTAAGAATTATAAAAGACAAAAAATTATGGAAAATAATAAAAAGACATTGGAACAATACAATGGAAAAGGTTCAGTAATAAAGGCTTTCATTAAAGACGGTGATTTGTCCTTTATAATTAAAAAGACAGAAAAAATAGCCACTGCTATATACTTGATCTCTAACTTTTTGAATGTTGAAGAACCATTGAAATGGGAGCTTAGAAAAATAGTTACAAAGCTTCTAAAAAATTTAATGTCTCTAAATGACACTTCTTTGTCTAATAAGGAAATGGTCATATCTAGAATCCAAAATGATTTTGTGGAATTAGAAGTCGTTTTTAATCTGACTTATAATTCTGGATTCATTTCAGATATGAACTATCAAATTGTCATAGAAGAGATAAACAACCTATCTGTTCTGATCAATAACTATACAGATAGACAAATTTCTACTTCAAAGACTATTTTCAATACTGACTATTTTAATGTTAAAAAAGAAAAGGAAAATAAAGAATCATCTTTAAAGGACATTATAAAGGACACTGTAAATCCTATAAAGGACAGAGTTATTTTTAAAGGAAATAAGACTGATTTAGATAGTTTCTTTAAAGATACTATTAAAGACAACAGACAGACAGTATCTAATAATGAAAACTCTCAATCTGAGAGAGGTGAAAAGATTATCCAAAAAATTAAAACTCACGGTCCTTTAACAATAAAAGAGATCTCTGAAGAATTTAAAGATTTAAGTGAAAAAACCATCCAAAGAGAGCTTCAAAAAATGTACGAAAAAGGTCAAATTAAGAAAGAGGGAGAGAGAAGGTGGACAAAATATTTTATTTAGAAATTAAATTAAAAATACACCTATATATTGATAAAAAGCTGAAAATTTGCTATACTAGTCCCGATAACTCTATTACAGGGGTTATCCACATTAGGGGCTTCAACCAATTAAGGTAAAGGTCTATAATGTTGATAACGGTTGGACGGGAGTAATTGTTGCACTGCGCGGTCATTGACAATCAAATAAAAAATGTCACTTGATTGCTTTGGTAATTTAAGAAAGAAATTCTAATTCCTTTACGGTTAGTAAAAGATAGAAAAACTAATTCTAAAAAGCCGAGCTCTCAATATACATAATGTCGAGTCTGTAATTATTTCACTAAAAATAATTACAGTTTATGTGTTTGAGAAATTGGTGATTGATTATCACATCCCGCGCCGATACGCGGTATCCCCGAATTTCAGAAATGTCTGAATGATTGGTTAGGTGTCGGACTAACTGGCTACTTCCGTGAGAAGAAGTGGTCTGCAAAGAAAATTATTATTAAACGTTTATTAGTAAGAAACATAAATTGATCCAAAATTTTTTAAAAGTTAACGGATCATTTTATTAATCAAAAAAAATTATAAAACATGCGTAAATATTTATTAGGCGCTTTCGCAACTACAGCATTATTTGCTTTTGTAGTTGTTGCTGACGCCGCAACATATACACGTGATCTAACTATTGGTTCAACAGGTTCAGATGTAGTAGCTCTACAAGACATGTTGATCGCTTCAGGAGATCTAGTGTTGCCAGCTGGAGTATCAAAAGGATACTTTGGTTCATTAACAAAATCAGCTCTTGCAAAATGGCAAGCTAAGAATGGTATTACACCAGCAGCTGGATACTTTGGTCCAATTACAAGAGCTAAAGCAGAAGGTTCATCAACATCAACAGGTGGTTCATCAACAGGTGGTTCATCAACTTCACTTAAAGGTGGAGACGGAGATGTTCAATCAGTAGATAAAACTACTTCAGGAACAGAAACAACTCTTGGAGAAGGTAAAACAGAAGATGTTCTAGGTTTCGATCTAGAAGCTGATGACAACTCAGATCTTGACGTAACTTCAGTTCGAGTTGAAATTACAACAGCAACTGGAGAAACATCAAGAATTAGCAAATACCTTGATTCAGCAGCTATCACTTTAGATGGTGAAGAAGTTGGTTCAGTAGATGCTTCTGATTTTTCAAGAACAGGTTCAGTTTCAAAAGCAACAATCGCTCTTAAAGATGCAGTTGTAAAAGCTGGTGAAAAAGGACGATTCTACGTAACTCTTACAGCAGCTGATTCAATTAACGACTCAGAACTAGATGCAACACTAGATGTTGTAGTAGATCGAGTTAGAGTTGAAGATGCTAACGGAGCAGTTCTTACAGAAGATGTTACAGGAGTTGACGCAACAGTTGACTTCGAAGATGCAACAGCAAACGATGATGCAAGAATCAAATCAGATTCTGCAACTCGAGAAGCTGGTCTTCTAAAAGTTGAAGAAAACAAAACATCAGAAGATTATGATCTAGTATCATTTAAATTTGATGTTGATCAAGATTCATCAGATCTTGTTGTAACAGAACTTCCAGTTGAATTAACTATCGTTAATGGTTCATCAACAGGTGCTCTTAATATTGAATCAATGATTCAAGATCTATGGGTAGAAGTTGATGGAAACAAATACGATGATTATGCATGGGGAACAAACGTATCAGTTGCAGCAGGAGCAACAGAAGTTGCTACAGCTACAATTTCAATCGATGAAGGTGATTTAGAAATCGCTTCAGATGATGTAGTGGATGCAGTTGTGTTTGTTAAGCTTGCAAAACAATCAGGAAACTATGCTGAAGGTACAAAAATCACAGCAAAAGTTACTGGTTCACAAATCGACGCTGAAAACACAGAAGGAGATAACTTTGACGTAAGTGGAACAGTTACTGGTAAAGAACAAACACTTCAAATCTCAGCTGCTACAGTTGAAGATTACAAGTGGTCAGTAAACAACACTGGAAACATTGTTGACTTCTTCTTCACAGTTACAGCAGAAGATGAAGACTTTAACGTTCTATCATCAAGTATTGCTTCAACAACATCAGGTACAGCAACAACTTCAGCTGGAGTTCTATCTCTAAGTACAGGTGACGCTGATACAATCTCTGGTGGATTCAAAGTTCTTGATGGAGATACAGCTACATTCCGAGTACGATACACATTGTCAGGTGTAAACGGAACATACCGAGAAGTGAAAATTACATCAGTTGCAGGACAAGAAGTGCCTAAGGCAAATCAAATCTCACCTACAGCAACTATTAATATTCAATAATTAGTTGTTTAGGACAGATTTTGTCAAAGAGTTTAGAGTAACTTAAAAGCTCAACAAAAAACCACTCCGAAAGGGGTGGTTTTTTGTTTTGATTAAACTTTAATATATAATAAAGATATATGAAAATTTTATTTTTATTGCCAATATTACTTTTGTTTATTGTAAATATTACTCAAGCTAAAACTCTGGTTGATGAAAAATCACAGGGTAGTTTTTCAATAAATGTCTCAGATATTACATACTATAAAGATATAAAAAGTACTCAATTTACTTTAAACATCGAAGATATCAAAAATCTTCAAAATATTTCTTACTGGAAAATAAGCGCATATTGCGATAAAAAAATGACAATTCAGTTAAATCCAACAGATCCGGATATCTGTATTAAACCTATAAGGATTAAAGATATTTCTAATAATAAAATTTCTTTTTTATTTAAAAATAAAACAAGTCAATCAAAAGATTTCTCTCTTAAAATAAAAGCTTTTGATAAAAACGGTAAAGGATTATACGGCGAATCTGTTGGATTTGGTTGGAAATAAAAATTCATAAAAAATTTAATTTTTTTTCAAATAAATTTTAATGGCACTTTTTTAAAATGCCACTATGATTTTTTATAATTACAATCAATTAAGGTTTTTAGTAATTTTAGCAATTTCA
>CAYYEF010000002.1:0-62035 GCA_964470825.1 uncultured Candidatus Saccharibacteria bacterium
CCTCTTCTTCTATTGTAATATCATCTTTTTCTTCATTCATAGTGTGCTGATTATATCAAACAAAAAAGCCCGCGCAAGATTTTTAAAACAAAAAACCGCCTTTTGAGGCAGTTCTTTGGGAGGATTATCGTTTTGACCAAGCTGGTGCTTTTCGAGCTTTTTTCAGACCGAATTTTCTTCGTTCTTTAATTCTAGCGTCTCTTTTTAGGTAACCAAGTTTTTTAACAGCACCTCTTAGTTCAGGTTCGTTTTTGATTAAAGCGCGAGCGATACCAAGTCTAATAGCATCTGATTGTGATGAAATACCTCCACCATTAACCTTGACTGAGACTGAGAATTTTTCTGTAGTTCCAGAATTGTTTATAGCGTCTTCGATGTTTTTTATTAAATAATCAACTGTAAAATATTCATTAAGAGCTTTGTCGTTTACTGTATATGAAGTTTTTGAAGCTGGAGTAATTCTAACTCGAGCAACTGATTCTTTTCTTCGGCCTACTGCTTCAATATATTTTTTTGTTGTTTTTGATTCTGCCATAAAACTATTCGCTAATTGTTAAATTATTCATTCTCTCGCTTTGTAATCTATTTCGAGGAATCATGCCTTTGATAGCTTTTCTAAGAACTTCACCATAACCTTTTTTATCAATAACATGAGCCATTGAAGCAGATTTTAATCCTCCTGGATATCCACTGTATGTTTTGTATGATTTTCCTGCCAATCTTTGTGCAGTAATTTTTAATTTTGAAGCATTTACAATTTTTACTTTTGAACCAGAAACAGCATTAGGTTGATAAGATGCTTTATCTTTACCCATAAGAGCCATTGCAGCCTCAGTTGCAACTCTTCCTAGTGTTCTGTTTTGTGCGTCTATTTCTTTCATGTTTTTATACAAATTCAATTAAAGCCATTTTTGCACCATCGCTTAGTCTTGGTTGCAATTTAATAATTCTGGTATAACCACCATTTCGGTCTTGGTATTTTGGAGCAAAAGTCTCAATCAATTTCTTTGAAGCTGCTTCACTGTTGATTTTTGAAATAAGCAGACGTCGGTCGCTTAGATTTGCTTTTTTAGCTTGTGTAATAAGCTTTTCAACATATGGACGTAGTGATTTAGCTTTTGTTTCAGTTGTTGTGATTCTGCTATCACGAATAAGAGAAGTGGCCAAAGATCGCATCAAAGCCTTTCTTTGGTTCTTATCTCTACCGAATTTTTTGTTCTTATTGTGATGTCTCATGAATGGTTAGATTATCAGTTTTAGTATTATTTGTAAAGGCTTATTTCAAGATAATGCCGTGGTCACCCAAAAGCTTCTTGATTTCTTGTAAACCTTTTGAACCCATTCCTTCAATATCTAGAATGTCTTCTTCTTTCTTTCGAGCAAGACCGCCAACAGTTCTAATGTTTGCTGCTTCTAAAGCGTTGATTGTTCTTGAAGAAAGATTAAGAGTTTCGATTCTTGTTTTCAAAAAATCTTCTACTTCACCTTTATCTTCTGCGCTTGCTTCAATTTCGGCTGTAGCTTCTGAAACTTCTGCTACAATTTCTTCTTTGAAACCAACAATTGATTTAAGTTGAGTAATCATGATTTCAATTGATTTTTCTAGCGCTTTCTTAGGTGTAATAGTTCCGTCAGTTTCAATAGTAATTCGTAGTCTGTTGAAATCTGTTCTGTCGCCAACACGCATGTTTTCAGTTTCGTATTGTACTCGGCGAATTGGAGTAAAGTTTCCATCAAGGAAAATAGTTCCTACTTCTACTCGATCTTTTTGCAAAATGTCTTTTGGCACATAACCAATTCCGTTTCGAATTGTCATTTCAACCTCGATATCTTTTTTAGTTGTAACTGTGAAAAGATATTGATCAGGATTTTTAATTTCTACTTGAGATGAAGTTTCAATATCTCCTGCTCTTACTTCTTTTGGACCAGAAACTTTAATTTTTAAAGTTTGAGGTTCGTCGCTGTGTACTGAAGCTCGAATTTTCTTGATATTAAGAATGATTGAGATAACGTCTTCTTTGACGCCTTCAATTGTTGAAAATTCATGACCAACGCCCTTAATTTTTAATTCTGTAATAGCTGAACCTGGTAGTGATGACAAGATAATTCTTCTTAGAGAATTACCAAGAGTGTGTCCATATCCTGGATATAGACCGTCTATTTCATAAACACCTTTAAAATTTTCTTCTACGACAATTTTTGGCTTTGATGGCAAAGCAATATTATTTTGATCTAACATACATGTGAACCGTTATTGATTACTAATAATTTGAATTACACTATAACTGTTTTTTTGACATTTAGCAAGTTCTATCGTTTATAGAATTGCAGTACTGCTTGTAAATCGAAATGTGATTCCTTTGGAGAATAAGTAGGATCACCAACTAAAGCAACTGATTTCTTGGCAGCATCAACTTTTAGCCATGCTGGCACAATTACATCTTTGAATCTTTCTTCAAAGTCTGTGAATAGACCTTTTGATTTACTTGATTCTTTAACTTCAATGTTCATGTCTTTTGTTACGTGAGTTGAAGGAACAGTTGTTCTAACACCGTTTACTTTTACGTGTCCGTGAGAAACCATTTGACGTGCTTGTCTTCGAGTCTTTGCAAAACCTGCTCGTAGAATAATAGCGTCTAGTCTTGTTTCAAGAGCTTGGAATACAATTTCTGTTTGATTCTTTGTATTTGCTTCGATAACTTTTTTAACATAATTAGAAAGTTGTTTTTCCGTAATACCGTATGTAAATCGAACTTTTTGCTTTTCAATTAATTGAGCTCCGTAGTTTGATCGAGCTTTTGAAAAAGTTTTCTTTCTTTTTTGTTCAGATAGGGCAAATTTAGGTGACTGTGTTTTTTCAAAAACAGCTGCTCCTAATCTTCTTGCAATTTTATATTTTGGTCCTATTTTCATATATTATTTTATACTCTTCGTGGTTTCTTAGGTTTTGGTCCATTGTGAGGAACCGGTGTTTTGTCGACAACTGATAATAATTGGATACCTTTGCTGATAAATCCTCTGATTGAAGATTCACGGCCAGCTCCTACGCCCTTTACAACTACGTGGATTTTCTTTAGACCCATTAGTTCTGCTTTTTCAATCAAAGTTTCTGCGGCTTTTGCAGCAGCAAATGGAGTTCCTTTTTTAGCGCCTTTAAATCCTAGAGAACCGCTTGATGCTGAGCAAATAGCATTTCCTTTTTCATCAGTTAAAAGTAGTTTTGTGTTATTGAAAGTTGATTGAACATACAAAACGCCAGTTTCTAGTTTTCTTCTAGATAATTTTTTTGAAGCTGCACCCTTTTGTGCTGAATCTTCGCTACCTTTTTTTACAATTCTTTTCTTTCCCATATTTCTATATTATATCTGATTATTTCTTATCAACTGTCTTTCGTCCTGAACCCATAGTCTTTCGAGCGTTACCACGGATAGTTCGAGAATTAGTTTTTGTTCTTTGTCCTCGAGCAGGAAGTCTTTTTGCATGTCGACTACCTCTGTATGATTGAATATCTTTTAGTCTTTTGATATTTGAAGAAATTTCTCTTTTTAGATCTCCTTCTAGTTTGAATTGTTCTACAATTTCTCGGATCTTGTTTTCTTCATCAGTTGTTAGATCTTTTGATTTCTTTCCATAATCGATACCTGCTTCATCCAAGATTTTGTGAGCGCGAGAACGACCAATACCATAAATGGAAATTAGTCCCATCTCTAATCTTTTTTCATCTGGAATTGTGATTCCTAATATACGCATAGTGAAAACTAAACTATCAAATAATTAATAAAATGTAAAGCCTAGCCTTGGCGTTGCTTGTGGCGTGGGTTTTTACATGTAATGTAAACTCGACCTTTTCTTCTAAGGGTCTTACAATTTCTGCATTTTTTTGTAACTGATGATTGAACTCTCATATTGTTTAATTTCTTTTAAAAATTCTAGCTTTTCCCCCATATGGATCAAGGGTGACAGAGACTTTGTCTCCAAGGATAACTTTGATTCGATGCATTCGCATTTTACCTGCTAAAAAGGCTAATACTTCTCTACCATCATCAAGTAAAACTTTGAACATGGTATTAGGCAATGCCTCAATAACTACTCCTTCGGCTGTATTTTCAATGTTATTTTTATCCATTTATATACGAATTTCTATAATATCAGAGCTTTTAATAAAGTCAACACAATTATTCTATTTCAATGTTTATTTTGTTTGTGTTTTTAGGAAAGTCACTATTCCAGAATAGACTGAAGGTTGCGCCAGCTGTAGTTATTCCAGGATATTTAGAAATTATTTGAGAAAGTTCTTTCTTGTCTTTTCCTGCTAAGTCTTTTTTTATTTGTTCTAAATCATTTTGCCATACCAATACAGCGTCACCAGAGACATTTAATATTTCATTGTTTTGAATAACTTCTTTGTTGTTTTCGATATTATTTTCTTTTAATGAAATGGCTAAAGTGTCAGGGTCTTTGATAAGGACAGGATTTCCGTCATAATCTCGACCACCTTTCTCAGCTACTTTTTTAGAAAGCTCACTTTTTGCAATAACATAAACTTTTGCATTACCAGAAAGTGAGATTTCTACTTTTTTACCTGATGCATTATTTTGTTTTGGAGCTAAGAAGACAAAGTTTTTAGGAGAATATACATACATATAGTTTTCAGTATTTTGCTCCTTAATTTTAGCAATTATTTTTTCTGTAATTTGTCCTTGTAGTTCAGTCACATAATTATTTAGAGCTTGTTCTGAAACAGTGTTTTTTGTTCCAACAAAACCACCAGACATTTCTGTTTTTGATTTAGCATAAAAGAAATCATACTGTTCTTGATCTTTAAAACCAGGAATTTTGAAGTCTGTTAGGCCGATATTATATTTTTCCCCTGGTTGGTCAGCAAAAACCTCCACATCTATACTGCCAGGTGTCTTTTTACCAGCAGATTCAGTGTATCCAGGAACAGTTATAGAGTTCTTAATTCTGTAAACTAATCCTTCTTTTGTCTCAAAACGTGTATTTTGGATAAGTTTTTGACCTTCAGTGTTGAATTCGTTATAAACAGTGATAACACCAGAAGCTTTGTTTTCTACAGATTCTTCTTTTTCTGCTTCTACAGTCTTGGCTGCTGTTTCGTTAATTTCTAAAACTTTATAATTTAAAAGCTCTTTATTACCAACTTTTTCATCAATAATTGGAATATCTATGTTTAGATTTGTTAGTTCACTAGTTTTAGGAGTAATAATAACTTTGGCACTAGCAAAGAATGAAGAAATACCAACAAAAATTAAAATAAGTGCAACTACTGAAGCAAGAGTCAGTACTAATGGAAAACCTTTACCTCCATTATTGTTATTTCTACTGTGACGATGATGAGTTCGAACGGGTTCTTCATCCTCTTCTTCCTCAATTCTTCGAGCAAAATCATTTATTGTGATAGGTTCTTTGTCTCTCTGCTCATTTATAAAATTAGAAATAGGTTCTTTCTTAATATCATCCATTTTCATCTCTTCCCTTAGATCAAGGTCTTTCTTGGTCGTTCTATGAGTGGACACTTTTTTAATGGGTGCCATATCAACTGAACTAATTCTATCTTTCTTACGAGTTGGTACAGGAATATCTTTTATAGATCTCTTTTGAATTGGTGATTTAATACCGTCTAAATAATTTTTTTCTTCATTCATAATAATTTCTTAATGTTAATGTGTATTTGTATACATTTTAACAAAATTAGAGAATATTGAAATTATGTTATCAGCACGAACCCCAGGACTATAAAGACAAAGGTTACTAAAGGTTTCTTTATTAAAAGAAATTATGTCTGGTTTCTTGGACATTTTAAGGGTGCCTGCGTATCCATCAGCACTTTCAAAAATATTTCTTATCAAATTTCTGACTTCTTCATCTGAAATAATGAAAATTTTAGTAGGAATATCAATAACCTTTTCTTCTTGGAAAGAATTTTTCACAAGTTCTAAGTAGTAATCTTTTATGTGTTCAAAAACTTTTTCAATTTTAGCTCTTGAGCGAGGTTCATTTTTTTTATCGAGAAAAAGATTCAAATGAGACCAAGAGGTGTATAAATCAAAACCATACATTTCGGAAAGTTTTCTAGTGAAAATATGAGAACCTACAGGAATGGTCATATGTTTTTTAAAGAAGGAGTGACGAACTATACTTATTTCAGTCATCTCTCCACTAACATCCAGTAATACGTAGTCATTTGCAGTATAAAAATAGTTTTTAAGAAAAGAATATAAGACCGAAGTATGTGAATGGCTGATTATTTCATCAACATGAAAATTATCTTTTATAATATTCTCAATATCATTTTTTGTTTCGGCTGAAATATGAGAAATATAAAATGAAAGTTTTACATCTTTAGTCTTTTTATCAAATGGGTCATTAGTTTCATAACCATTTATTAATATTGAAGCGACATTTTTTTCAATAATATCCCCGTCTATACTTTTTTCTAGTTCTTTTGTGGCATTTTTAACTATTTTTGATAACAAGTCTTTTTTAAAAATAAAGTTTTTGTCTTGTTCGTAATGAATATCTAGAAAATCAGGAGTATACCAAGGAGAACCATATAAAACATGAATTTCTGATATTTTATTATCAATATCAGGATCATTTATTTTAAATGAATTTATTTCTTTAATTATTTTTTTCAAAGCAACATGAGCACGATTAATAAATTCATCTGGTTTAGGTGCTTCACTAAAATAATAATGTTCTCTTCTTACAAATAGAATTTTAGGTACAGAAATTTCTGGGTTAACACTTATAATTGAAGCAGCAACACTTGAGCTTCTAAAATCAAATAGAATTATTTTTTTACTTTTATTCTTCCCACCAAAAAACATCCCTTTCAGTATAACAAAAGCAGAAAAATCTTGTTAGTGGAAATTTATTTAGAAGTTGATAATTATTCTAAGATTGCTTTTATTCTTCTAACGCCAGCAGAAACTGCTTCTTCTTTTGAAATTTTAAAATGACCAAGTTCAGATGTATTTTTAACATGAGGTCCACCACAAAATTCTTTTGAGAAAGCGGTTTCAAGAGAGTCTCCAATATAATACACAGTGACTTCATCAGGATATTTTTCACCAAAGAAATGTCTAGCGCCTGTTTTTTCAGCTTCTTCTTTTGGTAAGGTTACAACATTTACTGGTAAGGCTTCGGTAATTTTTTGATTTACAATTTCTTCAACATGCTTTTTTTGTTCATCTGTCATTTTCTCTGAGTGAGTAAAATCAAAACGTAAACGCTCAGGAGTAATGTTGCTTCCTTTTTGTGAGACGTGATCACCTAAAACTTCGTGCAAGGCTTGATGCAATAAATGAGTAGCAGTGTGATATTTTACAGACATTTCACTTGTATCACCCAAACCACCCTTAAATTTTTGCTCTGCCCCTTGGCGTGAAAGTTCTTGATGTTTTTTAAATTCTTCATTAAAACCATCGACATCGACAGAAATACTTTTTTCTTTTGCCAATTCAAGAGTTAATTCGATAGGAAAACCATAGCTTGAAAAAAGAAGGAAGGCGTCAGCTCCATTAATATTTGAAACTGCTAGCTTATTAAAATTTTTCAAACCATCTTGCAGAGTTTTTCTAAATTTATTTTCTTCATTTTCAATCTCACCAAGAATTTCTTTTTGTAAATCTGATACTTTTGGATAAACTTCTGAATAAGTTTCAATGACTGATTCAGCAACTTTTACCAAAGAACCTTTATCCATTTCCAAAGCATCTGATTGTAAAATAGCTCGACGAAGTAATCGACGCAGAATATAACCCTGATCAGTATTTGAGGCTTTAACTCCATCAGAAATTAACATAACACTAGTTCTAAGGTGATCAGCTACAATTCTTTCTGCCCGAGTATTTTGTTGTTTTGAAAAATGACGAATGGTACCAATAATTTTTTCAAATATATCTGTATCAAATATATTATTCTTACCTTGCAAAACCATAGTGACACGCTCGAAACCAGAACCAGTGTCTACGTTTTTTTGAGAAAGTTTTCCGATAACTTTTCCATCCTTCTTTTCATATTCCATGAATACATCATTCCAAATTTCAACAACTTCTTGTTTTTCATCAGCAACCAAATATTCTTCATGAATTAGGCCATTAGTATATTTTCCGGTTAAATCATAAAACATTTCCGTATCAGGACCACAAGGACCATTGTCTCCAGGGCTCCACCAGTTATTTTTGGCTGGTAAAAAGAAAATACGATTTCCTGAAATGCCATTTTTATCAAAAATTTCTTGCCATATTTTTGCAGACTCTTCATCACGAGGAGCATTTTCATCTCCTTCAAAACAAGTAACATAAAGCCGATTAGGATCAAGACCAAAACCTTTTTCTTTATCAGTCAGCAATTCATAACTCCAATTAATCGCTTCTGTTTTAAAATAATCTCCAAGAGACCAATTTCCCATCATTTCAAAAAAAGTAGCATGGGTATTGTCTCCAATATCATCTAAATCTCCTGTTCGAACACATTTCTGGAAATTGGCTAACCGAGTGCCCAGGGGGTGTTTTTGGCCCAATAAATAAGGCACTAGAGGCTGCATTCCAGCAGTATTAAACAAAACAGAAGAGTCGTTTTCAGGAATAAGAGAAGCAGAAGGAATTATGGCATGATCCCTTTCTTCAAAAAAAGACAAGAATTTTTTACGTATTTCTGTTGATTTCATAAAATGATATTACTATTTTGCATTAATCATTTCAACCTCATCCTTGATTGATTGAATTTTTTCTTTATTAAAATTTTGCAATTGTGCAGATGAAATTAAATCATCACAAGTAATAATGTCTTCTAAAATAAGTTTGATTTTTTCACCACTAGATAAAGACTCTAGGATAGTAATTGGATAAGTATCTGTCTCATATGCAAGACTGTGCAAATTACCCTTTTGAGGATAATCCCAGGAAATTAAGTCTAGACCTGAGCATTCTGCATATTTAATAGCGTTATCTGTAAATTTTGTATTAGTAACAAGCAACATTCTTTTTGGTTTTAGCTTTTTATCAAAAATATTAAATTTTATATTTTTTAAATCATCAAAACGTGCTTTAACATACAAAGCTACTTTAGTATCTGATTTTAAATATAGTTCATTATGGAATTTAATTTCAGTTAGAAAAAGTTCGTTTTTTGGAGACATAGCAACAACATCAATTTCATGCTCAACACAACTACCTTTTAAAATCTGACCTATTTTTGTCTTGTAACCTTTTTTTCTAAACACTCTCTCAATAAATTTTTCAAAAGGAAAACCGCTAGGACCAAGTCCCATAAGAGACCTTCTAATTGAATATCTTAAGGCGCTTGCTTTTTCAGTTTGATTTAATAATTCAAAAGCCTTTTTGTATATTTCATGAGTAGAAGTTTCTGGTTTTAAGTTATCCTCTATTTTTTTAACAATGCTATCGGCAGATATTATCGAGGTATTTGCTCTTAAAAGAGACTGTCTTAATTTTTCAGGATCAAATCCTTCAAATAAACCATTTTCTTTTTTTATTAAAATATTTTGCATATTATCCTTTATTAAAAATTTCCACCTCATCAATATCTTTATTTGGATCAATATCAAAAATATTTAGATTAATAATTTCTCCGTTTAAACGAGCTATAATGTTATCATCCATGTTTCCTTCAAAAGAAATTCTGAAATATTTTTCAGTTATAACTTGAGCACAAATTTCGGAATCTGAAGAATAATTTATATCCAAGATTGTTTCAAACTCTCTTTTTTCTATTTTAGTAGATAAATTATCACAAGGTGTTGGTAATTCAACTAAACCAACCATTGTATGCTTACCATCTTTATATTGATGTTTTACATTTATAGTTACGCTAGGTCTCTGTATCTCATTTTGGATTGATTGCTCTCTTTGATTATTTATTATTTCTTGCTTATTCTTATTGTATTCATAAGTAGAAATTAAAATAATAACTACTACAATCAAAGAACCCCATAGAAATTTATTATTCATATTTATTAAGTATAGATGTTTTTAAGAGATAATTCCACCACCTAAACACTCTTCGCTTGAATAGAAAACAATAGACTGACCAGGAGCAATATTTTCATGAATATTATCAAAAATAACAGTTGAATTATCTCTATTTAAGCTTATTTTATGAAATTCACCCCTATATCTGTATAAACAGAATAGATCTTTAGGAATTGAGTTTATAATATTTAAATCAGATAAAACATAATTATTTTTTATTAAAGAAGTTTCATCTTTTTTATCAGAAACAGTAATAGTATTTTTTTTAATATCTTTTGAGATAACATAATATTTATCTCTCTGTGAATCTTCTTCTTTAATTTCAAAACCATGTCTTTGGCCAATCGTATAAAATAAAGCTCCTCTATGATTTCCTATTACTTTACCATTAGTATCTAGAACTTCTCCATTTTCTGATTTAACAAAATGAGAAAGAAAGTCTTCAATATCAATATGACCTAAAAAACATAGACCCTGACTATCTTTTTTGATAGCTGTAAATAATTTATTTGATTCAGCAATTTTTCTAACCTCGGCTTTTTTTAGATGACCAATCGGAAAAAGGATTTTAGATAATTTCTCTTGGGGTATAGTCCAAAGAAAATAGGTCTGATCTTTATTTGTGTCAACCGCTTTTGTTAAATGAAAAGAATTATCTTTAAAAAGATTTTGAGCGTAATGACCTGTGGCAATAAAATCAGCTCCTTCTCTCATGGCAAAATCAAGAAATCCATCAAACTTTATATGTTTATTACACATCACATCGGGATTTGGAGTTCTACCGTGTTTATACTCATTTATTAAATAATCCACAACATGTTTCTTATATTCAGCTTCCAAATCACATACCTTGAAAGGAATATCGAGAGTGGCGCAAACCCTCATGGCGTCACGCATCTCTTCTCTCCAATTACAAACAATAAAATCTGGATACCATGCTTTTATAAAAACTCCAGTTACTTGGTAACCAGCTTTCTTTAAAAGCAAAGCGCTGACAGAGCTGTCGACTCCACCTGATATACCGACATATACTTTTTTAGCCCCATTATTCATTTTTTATTTCTACAAAATTAATCTAAATATAGCAAACGGTTTTTTTTGTGCTGTTCAAAATTCTTTGCATAGTACATATTACCGTCTTTACCAGTTAGAAAATAATAATAGGGTGTTTCTTTGGGTAAAGCTGCAGCTTTTATTGATTCTAGTCCAGGATTTGAAATAGGGCTTGGTATCAAACCTTTTTTTGTATAAGTATTAAATGGATCGTCAGATTTTAAATCATCTTTAGTTAAATCAAAAGTTCCCTTTCCAATTGAATAAACAAAAGGAGCGTCGACTTGTAGTGGAAAATCCTCTTTATATCTTTTCCATAAAATATTTGAAACTTCCTGTCTTGAATCTGCAGTCGCTTCTTTTTCAATAATGGAAGCCATAATAATAATTTGTTCAAGTGAATAATCAGATTTTTCTATAATTTCATTGATTGAACCTATTTGATACTGAAAATTATCTTCAAGCATTTTAACTACTTGCTTAGGAGACATTAAATCTGAAATTTTATAGGTATCTGGAAATAAATATCCTTCTTTATCCTTAGCCAACTCTAAAAATTCAGTTTCATTAAAATTTGGAAAATAATAAGTTATTGCTTTTGCCATTTCTTTAGTTGTCATACCTTCAAAAAAAGTTACTTGGACGATAGTAGAACCGTAATCTCCTTTTGCTATTTTACGTACAATAGTAAAAAGATTTTCTGGATTTTTAAATATATATGTTCCTGTTACTACATGACTTCGACTGATTTGAACTAAAACACTAAAAAATATCTCTGATTTTACGATTCCATTATCTTTTAAACGTTGTGCCACCATTTTTACAGTTTCACCTTCCTCGATATTCATAATAAATCCTGATTGAAAATTTTTAGGAGGGGTGCTTATCCAGAAAATAAAAAAACCAACTAAAGATAAGAAGCAGAAGACAAATATCAGTTGTTTTTTAATCGTAAAAATATTTTTTAATTTCTCCAAAAATAAAATCATTAATTTTTAAATTAAATTGGTAAATTTGATGGTGCATTACCCTTACGTGATTGTACACGAGTAAGTGTAGGAGTTTGAACTTCTGAACCAGGAAAATGATAGATAGTAGCAAGTTCTTCACTGTTTAAAATAAACTTTTTACGAGGATGACCTTCATGATCTTTTCTCCAAAAATACCCACGCTCTTTATAAGCCTCGTATATTTCTTTTTTAATTTTCTTTAATTTTTTACCTGATATGTCTTGCCAAAAATAATCAAAGCTAGTTGTCATTTCTGGTCTAAAACCATTTAAACTTGCTGAGCCATATTGTTTAAAACAGCCGACAAGGGCTGGAATATTTACAGCGCTAAATGCATCTTTATGTGCAATGTAGATAGATCTAATACCACAATCAAATCCTAATTTAGAAACGCTCCTTTCAATCGCACTAATTTTGTCTGACTGACCCTTAGTTGCAAGCGGCACCATTTCGCCTTTACTATTTTCATAAACAGACTCAGTTTTTATTTTTTTAATTAAGTTCTTTGATTCATCAATCCATTTATCAGTTTTCCCGAACCATTTTGTAGGATCTTTATCTTCTTTTTTATGTGCTCTAACAATAATCTGAATCCAGGCATGCTCTCCTTGTTTTAAAGAACCAAGAAATTCAATTGTTGGGGTTATTGGATCTATTTTTAATTCATCTTTTGTTTCTGCTTTGTCTAATCCGTAATCAACATAAGTTTTAATTGGTAAAGGATCTGCTTGAGTTAAAGCATATTCAAGGCCAAACATTGAATATTCGCCGGAATAATAATCAACTTTTGATACATAATCTTCAACTTCTTTAACTTCTACTCCAGGATATTGAGCATATATTTGATTTTGAATAAAACCAGACATACCTTTTCTTGTCCAAATATAAAAAGCTACCTCACCTTCATGAGAGGCAATTTCAAGAGAAAACCATGCACGAACTTTTCCGTACCACAAACGATCTACCGGGGTAGATTCACCACCAGTTTGATAAAGAGCATTAATAAAAAGTTCCATGGCAAGAGGTGTTTTATAAAAGTCCCTAGGCGGGATAACTCTAAGAAGAATATGTTCTTGGGAACTAATAAATTTTTCTCGGGCATATTTAACCCAAAGTTCAAATAGCGTGTATACCAATATAACAGGAATGATTATTGGTAAAATAAAAAATAGAAAATCTAATGTTGGTCCAATTAAATTATTAAATTCCATTAATAATTATTTTAGCACAAACAATAAAAAGAATAAAAAATTATGCAATACTATAGCGACCTGTTTTATCTCTTTTGAAGAATTTTTGATTTTGAAGATTAACAAGAATAGTATTTTGTTTAACATGACGTTCTTTAAGAACTTTATCTATAATTTCATTCTTTGTAAGAGGTCCGTTTTTAGCAATAATTTCTTTGATAACATCTCGAACAACACCTGTTGAATAACCCCATTCAGATAGTGCATATAAACCTCTACCGACTAAAACAAAACGACTATCTTTAATTAATTCATTATGAGTTGTTGCAACGTGAGCTTTTTTATTAAATATTTTTGAAATTTGTTCGGCAACTTCTTTAAAGTGAATTGGTGAGCCGTGCTTACGAATAACAAGATAAGCATAGTCACGAATACCCTTAACATTAATGTTTGTAGAGTCGGCTCTACCCCATTCACCTAATGGATTTCGAGAAATCTTTTTAGAGATATTTAACCATCTTTTTAGAATCTCATCATTTCTATATTTTTCAGAAACATCTTCAAGATGTTTTAAAAATTCTTCTACGATTTCTGATTCTGGAATAATGTCCTCATCATCTAGATTTTGATAAAGTTTTTTTATTGAATCTTCTACTTTTTTAGAAAGATTTTCATCAATATGCCATCTATGTGAAAAATTATCATCTTCTTTTTTCTTGAAGAAAGGATTTCCTACAACAAGAATAAAGTGAATTTGATTTTGAATAGATTCAGATTTTGAAATTTCATTTAGGAGTTCGGCTTCAGATACAATACCGCCCATACTTTCAACTAAAGATTTAAGTTCAACAAAAAAAGACTCACATTCTTTATACTCAGCAGATTTTCTGATGTTTTCTAGTGCAGAATCTTCGATCTGGCGTACTCTTTCTCGAGTAATGCTATATTCTTGACCGATAGATTCTAGAGTTTGTTTTTGTGGTTTTACACCCAAACCATATCTTTTTATTAAAACCTCTTTTGCTCGATCAGAAAGAGGAGATAATAATTTTTTTGTAACTTGTTTTGGTTGAAAATTTATCTTCGCCATAATTTAATGAATAATTAATAAGAAAAATACGAATGTCTGGCGTGTGTTGTAATGTCCTTAGGCATAAGGGTATCATTATGTTTGACTAATGTCAATGGCTCTTATTCTGTAACAACACTAAACAATTTATCTTTGATATAGATGGTTTTTTTAATGTTTTTACCCTCTATCCATTTAGCGATATTCGGATCTTCAAGTACCTTTTTTTGAACTTCTGATTCACTTGTTTCTGGAGCAACTTCGATTGTTCCTCTGAATTTACCATTGATACTAATATTTATGATTTTATTATCATTTGATAGATCAATTTCTATATTTTCTGGCCAAGAACTTTCTGAAAGTAGACCTTCCCCTCCACTTTGACTCCATAATTCTTCTGTAACATGTGGAAATATTGGAAAAGCTAATTTTAGAAAGGTTCCATAATCTTCTTTTGAAATTGAATTTTTCTCAACAAGATTAGTTAAAATCATAAGTTGAGCAAGAGCGGTATTAAATTTTAATTTCTGGTAATCTTCAGTAACTTTTTTAATTGTCTTAGCTAATTCTTTTCTAACTTCTGGAGAAGTCTCTGAACTAATTTTTATACGAGACATTTTTTCTATAAATCGACGTATACCCACAACTCCATTTAAATCCCAAGGATAATTTCCAGGTTCGTTATATGGACCAATAAAAGAAAGATATCCTCGAACGGTATCAGCACCAAGTTTTTCAACAATTTCATCTGGATCAATTACATTTCCTTTAGATTTAGACATTTTATTACCGTCTGGTCCTAAAATTAATCCACGATTTAATCTTGTTTTGAAAGGTTCACTATCTTTAACTAAACCTAGATCAAATAAAACTTTATGGAAAAATCGTGCGAATAGTAAGTGCATTGTGGTATGTTCACTACCACCAGAATAGAAATCAACTGGCAACCAAGTATCTTGCTTTTCTTTAGAAGCAAACTCTTTTTCATTTTTAGGGTCAGTATATCTAATGTAATACCAAGAAGAATCAATAAAAGTATCGAGAGTATCTGTCTCACGCTCTGCCTCAGAGCCACACTTTGGACATTTAACATTTAGCCAATCTGTAGCTTTGGCCAAAGGAGATTTTCCATCTTCACGTGGCAAGAAGTCACTTATCTCTGGCAAAATAACAGGTAATTCAGATTCAGAAACCGGAACATTTCCACATTTTTTACAATGTATAACTGGAATTGGACAACCCCAATAACGCTGACGAGAGACCAACCAATCACGCAAACGATAATTATTAGTCATTTTTCCCCCAATGAATTCTGTGATTTTTTTAATTGCATCATCTGAATTTAGACCATTAAATTTATCTGAATTAATTAAAATATTTTCTTTACTCACAACCTCTTTGATTGGTAAATTAAATTTCTGGGCAAAAGCAAAGTCACGTTCATCATGAGCGGGCACTGCCATCACTGCACCAGTTCCATAACCAGCTAAAACATAGTCAGAAATAAAGACAGGAACCTTTTCATTATTTGCAGGATTTATAGCAAAAATATTTTCAAGTTTTACTCCGGTTTTGTCTTTGTTATCTGCAATACGATCCATCTCAGTTTTTTTGCTTGTTTGAGAAATATAGTCTTCAACTTCAACACGATTTGAAACTTTATCTAAAAGATTTTGGACAAGACTACTCTCTGGTGCCAAGACAACATATGACACACCAAATAAAGTATCGGCGCGAGTAGTGAAAACCTCAAAAGAAATTTCATTACCAGTCGTATCTGCTTCTCCAAAACTAATCTTAAAAGGAATAAGAGAGCCCTTACTTCTACCAATCCAATGTTTTTGAGATTCTTTAATTGGATTAGGCCAATCTAAAGTATCAAGATCATCAATTAGACGATCAGCGTAATCAGTAATTTTTAATTGCCACTGATTCATTTTCTTTTGAATAACTTCACTACCACATCTTTCACATTTTCCAGCAGTGACCTGTTCATTTGCTAAAACAGTCTTACAAGAAGGACACCAATTAACATTTGTTTCAGATTGATAAGCCAAACCTTTTTCTAAAAATTTCAAAAATAACCACTGAGTCCATTTGTAATATTCTGGATCACAGGTTACGACTAGATGATTCCAATCAAAACTTGCACCCATGCTTTTCATCTGGGTTTTCATAAATTCAATATTGGAATAAGTCCAATCTCTAGGATTTAAACCACGTTTAATAGCAGCATTTTCTGCCGGTAAACCAAAAGCGTCGAAACCAACAGGAAAAAGAACATTTTTCCCAAGCATGCGTCGATATTTTGCATAAATATCAGTTACCGCAAAAGCATACCAATGTCCCACATGTAAATTTCCAGATGGATACGGGAACTCTACTAGAATATATTCATTTTCAGAACCATCTTTTTTATCTGAGGTTTTATATACTGATTTTTCTTCCCAAATTCCCTGCCACTTTTTTTCAATTTCTTTATGATTATAGTTATTCATTGTTATTATCGCTAAACTTTTTAATTGCTATATAGATCAAAATTACCAGAGCTATTAAGAGAATGAGGAATCTTAACCATTCATTTGCAGAAGACCAATATCGAATTGAAGCAATTATAAAATCTAGGACTGCAGCTAAAGAAAGTGCAGTTCCAATAAGAGCATTTGTTTTTAAGAATAATGAAGCAATGAAAGTAAGAACGCCTAAAATCATAAGAGCTACGAAAACTTTTAATTCATAAGCTTCGGTCGCCTTATTCATTTCGTTTTGACATTTTGTATACACATCACAATAACCAGAAATAGTTGTGCCATCTGGATTTATAGTAGGAACAGCATAGTTTTGCCATTCTCCATCAAACTGATTACATGTTTCTTGATTAGTGATTTCTTTTCCTGGATATGAATTTTTACAAAAATTTTCATATTTCGGTTCGTCTAGAAATAAACCAACTGATACATTAAAGAAGACGTTCAATAAAATAAAAATAGCAATAATCAATGACCATTTGGCAACCACTGAGGGTTTATGTGCTTTGTTTTCCATATCTAATAATAGTATAAAATTTAAAGGTTTTAGACAAATTAGAATTTTTTATTTTTGTTTAAACCCTGAATTCAATTACGTCTCCATCTTTCACAATATATTCTTTACCTTCTATTCTCAATTTTCCTTTTTCACGTGCCACTGCATAAGAACCGCATTCAATCAAATCGGTATAAGCAATAACTTCGGCACGAATAAATTTATCCTTAAAATCAGAGTGAATAGCGCGACCAGCTTCGGGTGCAGTAGAATCCCGTAAAGTTGTCCAAGCCCTTGTCTCAACTTCACCGGTTGTTAAATAAGTAATTAAATTAAGAGTCTCATAACTTTTCTTAATTAAATCATCTAAACCATTTCCAAGGTTAATATCTGATCTAAAGATATTTTTTTCTTCATCACTCATATCTTTCAAATCATTTTCAGTACTAGCGTCTACAAAAACATAGTTGGCCTTATTATCATCAAAAAATTTCTTTAACTTTTGCCATCTTTCATCATTCATTTCATCCAAATTTTTTCCACCAGATTTTTTATTTAGAACATATAGAATTTTTTTAGTAGTTAAAAGATTTAATTTTTTTAAAACTAAACTTTCTTCCTCAGTCCATTCGACTGAATTAGCCATTTTACCTGCCTCAAAAAGCTTCAGGGCTTTATTCAAGACTTCTGCTTCAAAAACAGCTTCTTTAATTCCTCTCTTTAAATCACTAGAAATATTTCCAAGTCTTTTTGAGACGGTTTCTTGATCGGCTAAAATTAATTCCAGATTAATAACTTCTATATCTGAAAGTGGATTCACTTCATTATGAACGTGAGTAATATTAGCGTCTTCGAAAATTCGTACCACTTCGGCGATAGCATCTACTTCACGGATGTTAGTTAAAAATTTATTTCCCAAACCTTCACCTTGGCTTGCTCCCTTAACAAGACCGGCAATGTCGGTAAATTCCACTACAGCTGGAATAATTTTTTGTGATTTAGAAAGTTCAGATAATTTTTGTAATCGCTCATCCGGTACGGGAACAATTCCTACTGATGGATCAATAGTACAAAAAGGATAATTTTCGGCTGAAACCGATTTTTTAGTTAAGGCATTAAAAAGTGTTGATTTACCTACGTTTGGCAGACCAACGATTCCGATTGATAGTGACATAATTATTTCATTAACTCCTGAATACGATCTTTATATTTCATCATCACTTCCATTGAAGCCATTTGTTGGTTTTGGCCATTTTTTGTTTTTTGCTTTACCTCCTCAGCAATTTTTTTGAACAAGTTAGGATCTTTTTCAAAAGCATTAAGAATCATTTCTTGTTGAGCTTCTGGCACACCCTTCATTTGGGCTTTTAACATTTTTCGCATTAAAAAATTAAACATAGGTATATAATTTACCCTTTTTTCTCTTTATAGTCCATACCTTCAGAACCTAAACCATCTGATTCATATTGAATAGTTTCATTTTTTAGCTTTATTTTTAATCTTTCAATTTCTTCTGATAAATCTTTTATTTTATATTTCTTTAAAATTAAATTTGGCAAAATAGCGGTTAGGGTAAACAGAACACCCAGAAAAACAGAAACAAGAATTACAATTCCCGAAATAACTTCAGTTTGATAAGTTAAAAAATATAAATTAACAACTTCTCGATTTTGAAAAATAAATAATAATATACTAGAGACGAGCAGAGTTAAAACTATTGTAATAAAGTATTTCATAATTTTTATAGATATCTTTTAATATTTGATAAGTGCCCTTTATAATCTGAAGAACATCTAATATTGCCGTATCTGTCATGCAAATAAAAAATACAAGATGTTTGAAGTGGATTCATAGCTGCTTCCAAGGCGGCTTTACCAGGATTTGCAATCGGTGTTGGTGGTAATCCTTTATTTTGATAAAGATTATATGGAGACTCTACATATTTATCTTCTGATTTTGGAACTGGCCACCAATTTTTCTCATCACCTTTTACATATTGGAGAGTTGCGTCAATTTGCAGTGGCATTTCTTTAAAAATTCTATTCCAAATAACACCAGAAATTAAACGCATATCATGTTTACCAGCAGCTTCACGTTGAATAAGAGAAGCTATTTTTACAACCTGATCTTGATCTAAAATGTTCGCTGAGTTTTTAACCTTTGCTAGATTTGAAAAATTTTCTTGAAAACGAGCTTCCATTTTTAATAGAATTGCTTGAACTGTTGCATCTTTAGGAACCAAATATTCTCCTGGAGCTAAATAACCTTCTCGACCAGCCACAGGACAAGAAGGAAAATCTGCTGTGAATTCTGCTATTTTTGTCTCATCCCAATTTAGAGATTTTGCAAAAGCCTTGGCAATCTGTTCTTTGCGCCAACCTTCTTGGATAGCTACATATTTATAATCTGGATCTCTAAATTTACTATTAATAGCAAGAGCGCTCATACCATTTCTAAAGTAATATGCACCTGGCTCTGGCTCACCGGATATTTTAGTCATAATATAAGCCAGCCCGTAAGTAATTCTATTTTTAATAATTCCCTGCTCTTGTAATTTTTCTAAAATATTTTTTGTATCATTATCTTTTTCAATAAAAACAATAGTTGGAGTTTCTTGAGGTGAAGTAGCATGCCAAGTATATAAAACAGCGCCAGTGGAAATAACCAAGGCAAATATAGTATTCGCATTAAAAACTTTTCTAAGAACGCCCCAAATTTTCATATTCTTATTATATTAGAAAAAGTTCTGATAATGAAGGGGAAAATAAAAACATGCATACTATCGATTACTCGAAAATATGCATGTTGTATTAGCAAATCATAGATTCAGACAAAAACGTTACAACTTCTTCGCGTTCCGTTTTTGAAAAAACCAGTTTTTCATCAAAAGATTCGTAAATCTTTTGACCGTATTTCCTGACAATTTCCTGGGTCATCAGACTACCGTAATCAACGATTTTCAGTCGACCATTCTTATCAAAAAAGAAATTTTCTTTTCTGTAAAAATGATGCTGATCATTATTGGCTTCGAAATTAGTCAGGCGCAACATCTGACAAGTGAAATCATCGTTATCAATTAGACATGGACGAAATCCGATTTGTTGAATGTTGATCCAGGAATAATCTCCATTGTCATCAAAATGCCTGAAAGAGAAGAAAGTGGGCTGAAGAAAAAGATTAAAATTTAATCCTCTCGTTTTGGAAAAGAAATTCCATTCACCGAAATTATGTTCACTGCCAGCCTTATCGATTGGAAGTTTTACAACAAAATTATTGGACGGAACAAGGAAGACCTTTTTATTTTCTCCTTTAACACACTCAAATCCCTGTGAGACAAAAAAGCTTTCTGCAAAGTTTGGAAGGTTCATAGCTCTCTAAGCTATAACATAATTTTAAGAATAAATCAAATGTGGACGCGAGAGGACTCGAACCCCCTACCTCCTCAGTGCAAGTGAGGCGCTCTACCAGGTGAGCTACGCGCCCGTTTTCCATTGCTTTTTAAGAGACAACGACCGAAAACGGTAAGAGAAATAATAACTTATTTTAGAAAATTTGTAAATAATTAAATAAATTAAACAATTCTAAGCCAAATCAATTATATGCTTAAGAAATTTCTCATAATTAGAACCAACAGAATCTATCCCCTTTAACAATGAAGACTCTTTATTTAGGCTAGGTAAGGAATTAGTTTCCAAAATATAAATTCCTCGTTTTGGATGAATAATAAAATCAGAACGTGAATAGTGACGCAAACCTAAAGCCTGATGAGCTTTGGTAGCTAGTTCTTGCAATAAAACCTTTTCTTCATTAGAAAAATTTCCTGGGCATATTTGATCTATTTGACCAGAATACTTTGCTTCATAATCAAAAAAATCACTTGAACCAGTTTTAATTTCAATTGGTAATAAGGCATAATGTTTTTGGTCACGAAATTCCTCAATTACCCCTACAGTAGCTTCTTTACCTTGAATATATTCTTCAATCATTAAACGATCGTAACTTACAAAAAGACTAATCATAGAATCTACCAGAGAATTAAAATCACGAGCAATAGTTACTCCAACAGATGAACCTCGATCAATAGGTTTAATAATCACCGGCATTGGGAAACTTCTAAAAATAGATATTGCGGTCTGCTCTATATTCCCATTATTATCATTTCTATAAACTAATTTATGTAGGGGAGTTTTAATACCAAGATCTTTAAAAATTTTTTTAGCCATCACTTTATTCATAGCTAGACTAGCACCAAGAGATTTTGGTCCAGTGAATTTAACTCCTAAATTTTCTAGCAATCGTTGAATTTGACCATCCTCTCCATACTCTCCGTGCATAGCATTAAAAACAACATCATGAGATCGAACTACAACATGTGGATCTGTCTTAAAACCTTTAATATACCAATCTCCATTTCTATCTATAATACAATCAGTTACTGTGTACGAATTAGCCAAAGCATCAATAACCGCTTTGCCGGTCTTCAAAGAAACTTCATATTCACTAGAAGGTCCTCCCCTTACAACTAAAACTTTTTTCAACATGCTTTTATTTTAGCATTTTTCTTTTTTCTCGGTGGAATTTTATTGCAAACCTGTGGGTATCTTGGTTTAAGAGTAAAATTTGATCATGTACTTTCTTAGAAAAATTCTCGCCACCTAAAATTTCTTTTGCCTTGTGTCTATCATCTTTCACGACGGAAACTATTTTAATTTTAGAAAAAGTTTCGGCTGATAAAATATTTTTTATAGTTTTTATAGCTATATTTAATTGACCCTTTCCCCCGTCAACTACAATAATTTTTGGCAGAGACCATTCATTATGTTTAAAGCGCCGAGAAAGAACTTCTGCTAGAGCACCGTAATCGTCGCTTTTTCTAGCGGTTTTAATAATAAATTTACGATAATCTGATTTTTTCAATTCCCCATCTTCCATGACAGTCATAACCCCAACAGTATTTGTTCCAGCAATATGAGCAATGTCGTAACTTTCTATTCTAAAAGTTTCATTATTCATTTCACTCATGTTTTCCTCGCCAGTTTTTTGTACTTCTAAATCACCTTCCTCTAAATGACTATCAATTTCTTTGATAAGAGAAACGTCTCTAATGTGGTCAAGAGCAAAAATATTTTTCTTAATTTTAGAAGCTTTTTCAAATTCTAATTTTTTAGAAGCTTGTTTCATTTGCTTTTCTAAATTTTTCAAAATAGTTTTTTTCTTACCTGAAAATAGTAGTTCAATATTTTTAATATTTTGAAGATAATCTTCTCTAGAAACTTTGCCGCTATAAACATCGGGATAAATATTAATCTGAAAATTTAAATTATAGTTTTTAACTTTTTTTGGATCATTAATTTCCACCGGGGTTTTAGTATCAAAATATGGAAAAAGTTTTTTAACTAATTTCAAAGCTTCTTTTAATTGAGTACCGTTTGGAAATGGACCAAAAGTTTTATTAATTTTTAAATCTTTGGCCATACCCAAATTATGTTTTAATTCTTTGCCACGAATTAATAAAACTCTTGGGAAAGATTCTTTTGTAAGAACAACGTAATTATAGCTACGGTCATCTTTTTCTTTTATATTATATTTAGGAGCATGTTTTTTAATTAAAGATGATTCTAGGATCAAAGCTTCTAAAACAGAATCAGAGACTTGAAAATCAATAGTGTCAGCCAAAGTAACCATATCAATAATTCTAGATCCTCTTGTAGAAATTAAGTCATTAGCAAAATAACTACGAACTCTGTCTCGCAGTGAAGTAGCTTTACCAATATATAAAATTTCTTGACCTTTTTTAAAAAAATAAACGCCAGGTTTATCAGGTAAATTTATTTTTTTAAGCTGTTGACTGTTCATTAAATTGATTATATATTTTTGCGCCACAAAATCAATCTTAATTTGCTTTTTATTTTAAACGGCGTATTCTTTACAAAAGAAAGGTATTTCAGATATTTATGGAAGAAGATCAAGACTTTAAAGATATTAGTTTTGAGGAGAGGTGTATTTTGACCTTAAATCAAAAGAAGAAGAATCATGAAAATCTGATTACTTATCATCAACAGGAGATTTCCAAAATTGATAAGCAAATTGAGATTTACATGACAAAAACGAAAGGAGGTGGAAAAAGAGATGTCTAAAAAAGGCAATAACTCACCAAAAAATCTTGGCAAAATGCTAAGAGGAGAACGTTCTCAGAACGGACTCAAAAAAATTTCTGTAGCAGGAATTCTGAGCGGTAAATACCATACCCCCAAAGGATCAATAACCAAGGCCACGGGTCACAAAGGAACTCTTCGCAGATAAAAAAATAAACCAGCAATGAAAGTTGCTGGTTTTTTATTATTACCAATCTTGAGCACCTTTTGTATATAAAGCAAAGTGATAATCTCCACAAAACCAGTTAGCACCACCTTTCCAAAAAGGTTTACCGCTACTTGCAGGACTACCTTCTACACTACAATGAGAAGCTATTTTATAATCAACCCCATCAGACTGATAAATATAACAATATGCATAATTCCCTTCATTACCTTGAGTTGGTTTAAGGGAGGTTATTTTAGAACCTCTTAATGGATCTAGTGGTAAACTTTTAATATAGTTTGGGGCAAGATTTGGAATATAACCACTAGCTCCAGAAATTGTCTTTAAACCAGACCAGTAATCGCAGGTACTATACCAAATACCTCCTCCTGTAACTGGATATGAACCATTATCACTGTAATACGCCTCTAAAGCTGATCTCATTTGTACTAAATCTTGCATTCTTTTTGTATCTCTGGCTTTTGCACGAGCACTATTTAAACTAGCCATAACAACAGAAGCTAGAAGAGAAATTATTGATATAACTACCAATAATTCAATTAATGTAAAACCAGTATTTTTTTTATTTTTAGATCTTACAAAATTTTCTGCTTTAAACATATGACAGATTATATCATGCACTCTTTAATATCTTTTTGTACTTTTTAAATTGATTTAATTACTTCCTCAACATCTTCTTCAAATACTTTCCAGTATGACTTTTTTCGCTATTAGCAATTTGTTCAGGAGTTCCCTTTGCAATAATTTGACCACCGTTACTACCACCTTCTGGTCCAATATCAATAATATAATCGGTACATTTAATCATGTCTAAATTGTGTTCGATTACAACCACAGTGTTACCCTTGTCGACTAACTTTTGGAGAATTTCAATTAATTTTTTAACGTCCTCATAATGCAAACCAATTGTTGGTTCGTCCAGAATATAAATAGTTTTTTGTAAGTGTGCTCGATACAATTCACTGGCGATTTTTACACGTTGGGCTTCTCCACCTGACAATGTTGTAGCAGATTGACCAAGTTGCAAATAACCAAGACCCACATCAAACAATGATTGCAGTCTATCTGCGATCGCTGGCAAATCTTTGAAAAATTCTAGACCTTCTTCTACGGTCATGTTCAAAACTTCGTAAATATTTTTATCTTTGAATTTTACTTCCAAAGTTTCTTTCATGAATCGACGACCTTCACAGATATCGCAAGGCACATAGACTGTTGGCAAGAAATGCATTTCTACCGCAATATATCCGTTTCCTTGGCAGGCTTCACATCGTCCACCTTTCACATTGAAAGAAAAACGACTTGGTCCCCAACCTCTGGCGCGAGCTTCGCTACTTTCGGCAAACATGTCACGAATAAAGGTAAAGGCTCCTGTATATGTAGCAGGGTTTGAACGAGGAGTTCTACCAATTGGAGATTGATCAATTAAAATAGAACGTCCCAAATATTCTGTGCCAGTGAAACTCGCACAATTTACAATTTCATTTGAGCGATATCTTTTATCAAATCTGTTTTGTAAATTTCTATACAAAATTTCATACACAAAAGAAGATTTTCCAGAACCAGAAACCCCAGTAATCCCGACAAATTTTCCAAGAGGAATTTCAGCATTTAGATTTTTAATATTAAATACGTGTCCGCCTTTGATGACAATTTTACCTTTGTCTTGGTCACGACGTTTTTCTGGAATTTCTATTTTTCTGTCGCCTCGTAAATAATCCAAAGTGACGGAACCAGATGGATTTGTTTTTGCGGTTAATAACTTATCCAAATCATCAGCCACAATAATATTACCGCCATGTACACCAGCACCAGGACCAATGTCCACCAAGTAATCTGAACTGTAGATTGTATCTTCATCGTGCTCTACTACGATAATACTATTTCCAGCATCGCGCAGATTAAGAAGAGTTTTAATAAGTCGATCATTATCACGAGAATGCAGACCAATTGTCGGTTCATCCAAAACATATGTCGCCCCAACAAGTCCAGAACCTAGTTGTGAAGCCAAACGAATTCGTTGCGCCTCTCCACCAGAAAGAGTGTGGGCTCTTCGATCTAAAGTTAAATATTCAATCCCAACATCATTCATGAAAATTAAACGTTCACTAATTTCTTTTAGAATGACTTTGGCGATCTCTCTGTCTTTTTCTGAGAGTTCTAGATTTTTAAAATATTCTATTGCTTCTGCTACCGTTAGTTTAATCACATCTACAATATTTATTTTTTTATCTTCTTTTTTAAAAGCTGGCATGTAAACATGCAGAGCCTCTTCTCGCAGTCTGTTTCCATGACACACAGAACATGGTTCATCACCAAAAAAATGTTTTGTCCCAAGACCATTACATTCAGGACAAGCACCGTGAGGTGAGTTAAATGAGAAAAGACGAGGTTCAATTTCTGGGAAAGAAAAACCGTCGTAGGCACACATAAATTTTGAAGATAATAATTTTTCTTCAACTGGAGTGATAATTTTGATCAAGCCTTCAGATTCACTAAGAGAGCGTTCGATAGCTTCACGCAATCTTTCTTTATATGCTTCGTCTTTTGATTTTATTTCAGATAGATAAAATTCATCGACTAGAATATCGATATCGTGTTTTTTAGTTTTAGTTAAAATTATTTTGTCACGCAGAGAAACTTCTTTGCCGTCGATAAGAGCACGTTCATATCCTTTGCCGAGCATATCGTAAAGCAATTGATAATATTCTCCTTTTCGACCAACAATAACTGGGGCAAATATTTTTAATTTCAGATCGTTAATATCAACGCCCATAACTTTTTTGTCGAAATTTTTGGTATTAATAGAAGTTACGGTTTTTACAATGGTAGCCATGATTTCATCCTGAGTCAGTTTTTTAATTTCTCGACCACAAATAAGACAGTGCGGTTTTCCTACTCGTGCAAAAAGAATACGTAGATAATCATAGATCTCAGTGATAGTAGCCACTGTTGAACGAGGATTGTTCGAACGAGATTTTTGATCAATAGAAATTGCGGGTGAAAGTCCGATAATTTCGTCGACATCTGGTTTTTGCATATTATTCAAAAATTGACGGGCATAAGCAGATAGAGATTCGACATAGCGACGTTGTCCTTCAGCAAAGATAGTATCGAAAGCCAGTGATGATTTTCCAGAACCAGATAAACCAGTAAAGACTACCAGTTTGTTTCTTGGCATTTCGACATCGATGTTTTTCAAGTTGTGAGTGCGGGCTCCTCTCACAATAATTTTTTCATCTTTTCTTTGATTTTGTATTTTTTTAGCTGTCATGTTTTTAATAGTTTATATAGCAACGCGCCCCACGGTTTGCCCATAGGGTTATACTATCTTTTTATATTGCGAACCGGGTGATTATAACACTTAAAATTATGAGAGTAAATAAAGAGGTTTTCTAGATTAAATAAAAAGCACCCGATCGACCGAAGTCGAAAGGGTGCTAATAGATTAAGGAATCAAAAAGTCATGTCGAACTTTGTCATCCGGGTGATGAAATTGCCACAAAGCAAATTCATCGAGAACAGAGCGATCTGCCTTTGAAGGGCAAATGTAATCATGTAGGCCACAGTAGTTAACCACTTTGGCATACTGATGATCCGTCTGAGTCCCATCGATCTCGATGATCCCAAAGGCTTCTTTCAAAAAACGGAGTGTCGGAACAACTTGTTTCCGATAAACCCTCATTTTGTTTTCAAAAGCCTCAACATGATCATCGTGTCGACCACGAGACAAGAATCGTTCACGGCAAACCTTTTCAGGTGTGTCGATATGAACGACTTGATAGTTCGCAAGAACCTTGAACAAAACCTGAATTTGGTTCAAGGAACGTGGAAACCCATCCAGAAATTGAGGAATTCCGGGATGTTCATGAGACAGACGATTGAGAATAATCTCATTCGTGATGTCGTCAGGAGCATTGAAACCGTTTTCAATGCAATTCTCCACCTTTTTCCAGATGTCACTGTTTTTCTCCTTTTCTTCGCGAAAAATCGCGCCAGGAGAAATGACATCAAACTTCATACCGAGCTTGAGGAGATTCTCCAAAAGCCTGCCTTTGCCGGAACATGTCCGACCAATTAGAATGATCTTTTTCAAGATTTTTTCCTTTCTTGTTGATTTTGTTAAACTGTAAAGAACAGCGCTTCAATATACTACTATCAATTTGACGAAAGTCAACTCTTATTTTATTCTAAAATTTCTTCTGATTTTTTAATCTCTCCTTTTCGTCTTTTAGTTCTTTTTTATTTTTCTTTTCAATCAGTAATTCAATCTCTTTAATTTCATCCCGCAAAATCGCAGCGGTTTCGAAATCTAAAATTTTAGCCGCAGCATTCATTTGTTTTTCTTTTTGCTTTAATAGTTTATCTGGAGCTTTTTCCAACATTTTCTTATTCAAAACCATCAAAGTGTCAACTGTTTTTTGATGTTCACTCTTGATACCTTCAGTAATGTCCTTAATAGCACGAATAACAGTTTTTGGAGTAATGCCATGTTTTTTATTATATTCCAATTGAATATTTCGACGGCGTTCAGTTTCATTAATAGCTTTTTCCAAAGATTTTGTAATTGTGTCGGCATATAAAATTACTCGACCATCAATATTTCTAGCAGCACGTCCAATAATCTGAATGAGCGAAGTTTCTGATCGCAAAAATCCTTCTTTATCAGCATCTAAAATTCCAATCATAGTTACTTCAGGTAAATCCAAACCTTCTCGCAAAAGATTAACTCCAACCAAAACATCAAAGGCTCCTCGACGAAATTCAGTTAGAATTTCAATTCTCTGAATGGTTTTTATTTCACTATGTAAATATTCGGCTTTGATTCCCTCTTCTTTCAAAAATTCACTAAGGTCTTCAGCCATTTTTTTAGTTAAAGTAGTAGCAATCACGCGACCACCCTTTTTAATGTCACGCTTGGCTTCTTCAATAAAATTTCGAACTTGGCCTTTATATGAACCTTTTTCGGTCACCGGCTTAACTTCAATCACAGGATCAATCAAACCAGTAGGACGAATAACTTGTTCAACAATTTGAGAACTATTTTCATTTTCAAAAACACTTGGAGTAGCAGAAGTAAAAATGGTTTGACCTGTTTCTTCTAAAAATTCATCAAATTTCAAAGGACGATTATCAGCAGCGCTTGGCAACCTGAAACCGTGTTCGATCAAAGTCTTTTTTCGACTAGCGTCTCCTGCAAACATTGCTCCAATTTGTGGCACTGTAACATGAGATTCATCAATAATAGTTAAAAAGTCTGGCACTAATTTCTTTTTACCATTTTCGATAATTTCCTTGTGAGGAAAATATGACAAAAGAGTGTTTGGTTTTTCACCGGGCAAACGTCCATCAAAGATCGCAGAATAGTTTTCAATACCATTACAATATCCAACTTCTCTAATTAAAGCCAAATCATATTTTGTTCGGCGTTTTAATCTTTCTGCTTCTAAATTTTTTCCAGCTTTTTCAAGTTTTTTTAATTGTTCTTTTAATTCACTTTCAATATTTTTTGCCGCTGTCTCAATTTTATCTTTGTCGGTAATAAAGTGTTTTGCCGGAAATAGAAAATAACTTTCAATATCTTTTTCTAAAATTTCACGGGTAATAGAATCTATTTTGTCGATTCGATCAATTTGCTCACCTTTAAATTCTACAGAGATAATAAAGCGTTCTGAAATTGGAACAATTTCTACTTTATTTCCAATAGCTCTAAACAAACCTGGTTTCAAATCAGCGTTTGTGCGTTCGTAGTGAACATTAATTAATTTTCGAATTAAATCCCCTCTAGTGACTTTTAATTTCTTATCAATTTTAAAGTTAACTTTTTCATATTCTTCTGGTGAACCCAAACCATAAATACAAGAGACTGAAGCAACGATAATAACATCATTTCTAGTTAAAAGAGCCTGAGTTGAAGCGTGGCGCAGTCGATCAATTTCTTCATTGATCATTGCTTCTTTTTCAATATAAGTATCAGTTACCGGCATATATGCTTCTGGCTGATAGTAATCATAATAAGAAACAAAGTAATGAACAGCATTATCAGGAAAAAATTCTTTAAATTCTTGCGCAAGTTGTGCCGCTAGAGTTTTGTTATGAGCAATAATTAGAGTTGGTTTTTTTATTTCTTGAATAACATTAGCAACCGTAAAAGTCTTACCTGAACCAGTTACTCCAAGTAATGTTTGAAAATGTTGACCTGCTTTTATACCCTCTACCAATTTTTCAATAGCTTTTGGTTGATCTCCGGCTGGCTTATATTTTGTTTTGATTTTAAAGACTTCTTTAGCCATATAGAATTATTTAATATCTTGATATTAACCTATTTTAGTGTTGTTGTCATTATATTTGCCAAAAACATATTTTAATGTTATTGTATAAAAAGTTAATAGTACTTTATGAAATCAAGATTTTTTTATATGTCACCGGAGGAATTAGTTTTTGGACCGTATACTCCTGCTCAAATTGGACGTTCAAAACCACACCCTTTTCCAGAGCAGAAGGTGGAAAAACGTGCCAAATGGTTTCCTGCCATCCTACACGCTATTCCAGTTGGTAAACTGAATTTGTTTCAGGTTGTTTCAGGATCGCCGAATGAACTTGGTCCCAATCAGACCAAACTCAAAGAGTGGATTTTGGAACAGGCTCGTAAACACGAACCTTTGAAATTCCCTATCTTTCTTGAGATTGAAGAGGATATTTCAAAAGAAGATTTGGCTGGAAAAATCATGGATCACTTACTCTACGGATCGAGCGATATGATTTTTCTTCCAACTCTTCCTGTGAACCCGCACATCAGGCAGGATCACAAGAAAAGAGTCTCGCGGCTTCTGGTAAAAAAAACTCCAATCACTTTCCCCCGATAGCAAAAGTCCCCGTCTTAACAGGCGGGGGCTTCTTATTTTATAAAAAATATTTTTAATAAATATTTAATTTTGGTATTCACTTAAAAATTCTTTTTTGAAATTTTCTAAATTATAATTTAACATCTCTTCACGCATTTTCTTTACCAAATTAATAATAAAAAATAAGTTATGAGTCGAAGCCAAAGTTGCTCCTAAAATTTCATCACTCCTAAACAAATGAGCCAGGTAAGCGCGAGTATAATTTTTACATGTATAACATCCACAATTTTTATCAATTGCATTAAAATCATTTCTAAATTCGGCATTTCGTAAATTTATTTTGCCATTTCTTGTATATACCTGACCAGTTCTAGCGATTCTTGTGGGAGCAACACAATCAAATAAATCACAACCATTTTCAACAGCCATAAATAAATCTTCTGGTTCACCAATACCTAATAAGTGTCGTGGTTTTTCTTCTGGTAAAATTTCATTAACCCACTTCACTGAACTTTCCATATCTGCTTTTTGAAAACTACCTCCAATACCAAAACCATCAAAACCAATCTCTTTTTCTTCTCCGCTATCTTTAACTTTTACCTTCATTTCACCCAAAATTTTGGCACTATCTTTTCTCAATTCTTCGTGTCTTCCACCTTGAATAATTCCAAATAAAGCCTGCCTTTCACCTGTTTCAGAAAAATATTTTGTATTGTGAGAATTTTTTAAATGATATTCTAAACTTTTCTTGGCCCAACGATGTGTACGATCTAGAGATTCACGTTGATAAAAAATAGATTCGTTTGGCGAAGTACATTCATCAAAAGCAAAAATCATATCTGCCCCTAGATTGTGTTGGATTTCAATTGAACGTTCTGGAGTAAATTCATGAGTTGAACCATCTATATGAGAACGAAAGATAACTCGGTCTTCTAAAATTTTAGCCGGTTTAAAATTTTCTGGAATTCCTCCTCGACCTTTTTTGGTTGAATCAGTTAATTCTTCTAATAATTTATTAGGATCAGTCTCAGCTGTAATTTTTGTAATATTTTTTCCAAAAGCAGCTCCTAAAGAAAAAACTTGAAAACCACCGGAATCGGTCATAGTTGGTCCAGACCAATTCATAAATTTAGCAAAACCACCCGCTTCACTTACCAATTTATCTCCTGGTTCTAAATACAAATGATAAGTATTAGCTAAAACAACTTGAGCCCCCAAATCTGCAACCTGCTCAGGAGTCAAAGCTTTAACAGTAGCCTTTGTTCCTACAGTAACAAAAGCCGGAGTATTGATGACACCGTGAGGCGTTTCAATAACTCCAGCCCTGCCTAATTTCCCTTCTAATTTTTTAAGAATTTTGAATTTCACTATTAATTGATACTAATCAATTCAATATCAAAAATCAATGTAGCATTTTGAGGAATAATTACTGTTCCATCTGGTGCTGTAATACCTTGAGGTCCATACGCTAAATCAGGAGGTAAAACTAATCTTTTCTTTTCTCCAACTTTCATTCCAAGTAGTCCTTGATCCCAACCCTTTATAACCATTCCTCTACCAACAGTAAATTGAAATGGTTGACCTCTATCTAGTGAGCTATCAAATTTTGTACCGTTTTCTAATGTACCTGTGTAATGCACAGAGACAGTATCTCCGTTTTTAACAACACCCTCTGACTGTTCTTGTTGTTCCGGTGTTGTAGTTCCAGTTAAGTTATCTTGATCCATATTATTTATATTATTATTTTGAATATTATTAATGGTATTTTCTGGCTGATTATTTATTTTATCCATTCCTGAAGGATAATTAGCATAAATTACTGCCAAAAGGATGATAATAATCAACCCGACAAATGCATAAAAAAACATATTACCTTTATGTGTTTCATTTTCCATACCAAAATATTGTATCACCAACTTTAATATTTTGAAAAAAACTATTTATAAGATAGAATTTTAGCTATGAATAACGAAAATAGGCCACATAAAACCATTCAATCAGAACCATTAACTCTAGAAAAAGTTAATAAGGACATAAAAGAAAGAATTGGAAATATTACAAAAGAATTTACAGATGGATTTAATTTTATAAAAACTCAAAATAAATCAGTTACTTTTTTTGGTTCTGCTAGAACTTTAGAAAATGAAAATGATTATAAAGTTGCTCAGGAACTTGCAAAAAGAATATCATCTGAACTTGGGTATACTGTAATAACAGGAGGAGGTCCTGGAATAATGGAAGCTGCTAATCGTGGTGCTTTTGAAGTTGGCGGAAAATCATTTGGTCTAACTATTAAACTACCGATGGAACAAGTTACGAATCCCTATCTAACGGATCAAATAAATTTCTATTATTTCTTTAGTAGAAAAGTTTGTATGTCATATTCAGCAGAAGCCTATGTATATTTCCCTGGTGGTTTTGGAACTTTTGATGAGTTATTTGAAATTCTGACTTTGGTTCAAACAAATAAAATTGAGCGCGTACCAATTATTTTAATTGGTAGTGATTTTTGGTTACCATTTGATAATTTTATTAAAAACACTCTAATACCAACAGAAAAAATAGATTCTGAAGATTTAAAACTTTATACTATTACTGATAATTTAGAAGAAGCACTAGAAATAATTAAAAATGCCCCAATACGAGTAGCCGACTAAGCCGACTAAATTAACTATAAAAAATTAATTTAGGAAATTTTTTGTTTTAGTAATATCTCATTTAACTTTCTTTGAACATACGCAGGATCTTTTATTCCTTTTATTGTGAAATTTCTTTCTGTACCAGCTGTTTGAACATGCAAATCTCCTAAATTTAACAATGAAGAGACAATACCGTTTACTTCGTATGTTATATCTTGTATTTTTTCATAATGAAGAACTGAGACTTCTCTTTTAAACAGACCATGTTGTTCTATATCATATATTTTATCAGTAGTAATAATCCACACATCCAAATAATAATTAGTCCAGAAGATAAATATAGTAAGCCACATAAATAAAATCCATATAAAGTAAATAAACAAAGTTAAAGTAATACTATATATATCTATTTTTAAACCCAAACCGCCCAAAAATGGAAAAATAAATATTGGAATTAATACAAAAATAATAGCAAGGAAAATTTCAGTTAGTAAATAAAACCAGTGTTTCCTAACTTCTAAAATGATATGTTCATTTTTTTCAAGTTTAATCATGTTATATTCCCAACTCAAATACTAATAAAGAAACAGTGGCGCAAATTATCAGGCTAAAAGAAACAGACCAAAAAACTGATTTTACTAAGAAATTTGAATTATTATCGGTGGAATAGTTATTCCAATGAAAATTAAGTATTGTGGCAATAATTCCAAAAATAATTAAAGCAATAGATAAAACACCCCAAAAATAATTTGTATCTATTTGAAAAATAAAGTCATTAAAATTAATCACTATAATAATAGTAACAAAAATTAAATACATATGGAGACACATTTACACAGGAATAATTATTTTAGACTCGTATCAAATTGAAATTCTTGTTAGAATTTGAGATATGAATAAATTAGAACTTGATAGCTATAAAGGGGTACGGGATTTCTATCCTGAGGATTATAAAATTCTTGAATATATAACTACAAAATGGAGGGATGTTTTGAAAAAATATGGTTTTGAAGAATATACCGCTTCTATTTTAGAGCCTTCAGAACTTTACCAATCTAAAACTAGTGATGAGATAGTAAACGAGCAAACTTATAATTTTATCGATAGAGGTAATAGAAATGTTACTTTGAGACCGGAAATGACGCCTACTGTAACAAGAATGGTGGCTAAAAAACGTCGAGAATTTTCTTTACCAATTAAATGGTTCTCTATTCCTAATGTTTTTAGATATGAACAACCACAAAAAGGTCGTTTACGAGAACACTGGCAGTTGAATGTTGATATGTTTGGTATATCTGAAAATAGTGCTGAAATTGAAATAATTCAAATTGCTAATGATTTAATGTTAAGTTTTGGTCTAAACCAAAGTGATTTTGTAATTAGAATAAATGATAGAGAAATTATTAATAGAACTTTTAAGGAATTAAATTTAAATGAGGAGCAATCAAAAAAACTTCTGCGATTAATAGACAAAAAAGACAAGATTAATAATTTTGGAGAAGAAGCAGAAAAAATTATTGGAACTCAATTTAATTATACCCCCGATATCAGTCATACCTTGCAAAAATTAATTGAATCATTAAATAATTTGGGAATTAATAATGTGGTATTTGACCCCCTTTTAGTAAGAGGTTTTGATTACTATACCGGTGTAGTTTTTGAGATCTTTGATACTAACCCTGAAAATAAAAGGGCTATTTTTGGAGGTGGACGTTATGACAAATTATTTGAAATCTTTGATCAAATTCCTATGCCGGCAGTTGGATTTGGTATGGGCGACGTCACTATTAAAGATGTTTTAGAAATTAGAAATCTTCTTCCTAAATATATACCTAGCGCAAAACTATATATTGGAAATATTGATCCTCAATTGCTGGCAGATGTTCAAAAAATTGCCCAAGAAATTAGACAAAATGGCACAAATACTTATTTTGATTTTACAGACCGAAAACTGAAAAATAAAATTGAACGAGCAGTAAAACAAGGTTATCGATTTTTTGCGGCTATTGGGGAAAATGAAATCAAATCAAAAAAAATTATTATCAAAGATTTAGAGACAGGTAAAGAAAAAAAGGTGAAAATAGTAAAAATAGCCAAGTATCTATCTAAAATGATATAATCTCCAATCTATGAAATACCTAGTCTTTGACATAGAAACTCGTAACACTTTTGAACAAGTTGGATCTGACAAGCCTGAGGATTTAGATGTATCTGTAGTTTCTATTTTTGATTCAAGAGACAATTCCATGAAAACTTTTGAGCTAGATGAATTGGATAAAGCTTGGTCTATTTTTGAAAATATTGATTTTATTGTTGGTTTTAATTCAGATCACTTTGATATACCAATTCTTAATAAATATTACCCTGGCGATTTATTAAAAATAAAAAGTATTGATTTATTAAAAGATGTTAAAAATTCTTTTGGTCGCAGAATTAAACTCGATAATATTGCTGGTGCAACTCTTGGTAAAAATAAAATTGGTCATGGTCTAGATGCTATTAGATGGTGGAACGAGGGTAAAATAGATTTAATTAAAAAATATTGCGAAGAAGATGTTTACATAACACGCGATGTTTTTCTTTATGCCTTAGAAAATAAAAAACTTTTTGCCACAGATCGTGATGGACAAAAAATTGAAATTAAAATAGATACAAGCAACTGGAAACCCGATCAAAAAGAGCCTGAAATTCAAAGCCTGTTTTAAAAAACTGTCACAAAAATAATTATAATAGCCAGAACTATTCTGTAATAAGCAAAAACGTCCATTTTATTATTTTTCAAAAATCTAACTAGAAAATGTATTGCGAGTAATCCAACAATAAATGAAGTTAAGGCTCCGATAATTAATTCAAAAGAATGTTCATTAACATATCCTATTTGCTGCAAATCAATCAATTTTTTAAGACCGCTGCCCATTAGAACTGGCAAGGCTACTATGAAACTAAATCTGGTTGCTATTTCCCTATTTATTCCAGAAAATAATGCGCCGGAAATTGTCATACCTGATCGTGACATTCCAGGAACAAGAGCAAGGGTTTGAAATAATCCTATATAAAATGAATTTTTGAGATTTAAATTGTGCCTATTTTTATACATCTTTTCTGCCAAAAGCATTATTATAGATCCAAATATCAAGGTACTCGCTACAAGCAATGGGTTTCTAAAAATAGTATCCATGTATTTTTCAATTAAAATACCAACAATCACAACAGGAATCGATGCTACGATAATTTTATTAAATGTAATTGAGTTATCTGATAAATGTTTTCTCTGAAAAAAATTCTTTGTGATATTAATAATATCTTTATGAAAATAAATTAAAATAGCAAAAGTTGTTGCAAGTTGTAAAATAGCATCTACAGCCAAACCATAATTTCCTTCAAAATTTAAAAAGCTTCTAAAAAGAATTAGGTGTCCTGAGGAAGAAACTGGTAAAAATTCTGTTAAACCTTGAACTGCTCCTAATATGATTGTGAAAATTAAATTCATGTTATAATTTTAAATCATAACATATGTTAAAAAAGCAAACTAATCAAAATTTATTATTTCCAGCAACCATTATTATTATCGGTATTATTATCTCAGCAGGAATTTTGATTTATAGATCAAACCTTAAACCAAATCCGGATGAAATAAATAAAAATATTCCTCAAGAAATTGGAATTAAACCCATAACAAGCGAAGATAAAATTTTAGGTAATCCAAATGCTGACGTAATTATTGTGGAATATTCAGATTTTGAATGTCCTTATTGTAAGCTTTTTCATTCAACTATGAATGACATAATGTATGAATATGGAAGAGAAGGAAAAGTAGCTTGGATATTTAGACATTTTCCATTAGAAGCACATAAAAATGCAAAAGGTGCTGCAATTGCTTCTGAATGTGTATATAGAATTGGTGGTAATGAAAAATTCTGGCAATATTCTAATTTCCTTTTTGCTTCTTCTACAGATATTCTAAGTAAAGAAAATTTAGAAAAAATTGCAGTTGAGGAACTTTCAATCAATAAAGATGTTTATAATCAATGTCTAAATAATTCAGAGGTTATTGCTAAAATTGAATCAGATACTGCTGACGGTAAATTAATTTATGAAAATGACCCGAATTTTGGAACACCTTATAGTTTTGTAATTACTAAAACAGGTATTCAAACAAAAATAATAGGGGCACAACCTTTTATAGAAGTAAAAAGTCTAATTGACAAGTTCATCTAAACCGAAACTTTATTTAGGTTGAGGCAAGTTACAAAATTCACAATCTTTTTTACCACACTTTTTATTCCAGAATTCTAAATTGTAAATTTCGTTAGCTACTTTTTTAATTTGTGCTTCTAATTCAAGAACCTCTTCATGAGTTGGTTTGAAAGAATACATTTCAAATTCTTGTTTATCACCACCTGTAAAATGTAGACGCATTTCTTTGATTGGTAAGTCTTTATATTTTGAATTAGCCAGTAGCATTTTATAGAAAACTAATTGGCGATAATAATCACCTTTTTTGTCGCCGGTTTTACCCAAAATTTCATTTACGGTCTTTACTCTCCCTGTTTTATAATCTACCACCACCAAACCATCTGGATAAATAATAATATGATCGAAAATACCTTTTAATTTAAGACTTTTTTCAGGAGTAAATTCAATAGCAATATTACTCATTTCAGCTTCTGAAATAATTTCTTCTGATCCAGGATAATTAATCATTTGAATAATACCATTTGAATTATCAAGACATTTTTGCAAAAGTGCTTGGCGATCTTCTAAACTTAAATCTGATTTTTCAATTTCGCGAGAAACAAAATCTGTGTATATTTTTTCTTTTTCAGACTCTGCGGCCATTAAATTTTTAGAAAGTTCTGAGATGACACCATGAATAATATTTCCGTAGACCTGTTCTTTGCTATAAGTAGCAGGAATTCTAATCAAGTTTCGATAAAAATATTCCCAAGGACATGATAAATAATTATTTAAAGCACTGACCGAAAAAGAAGTGTTCAAAAATAGCTCACGCAAATATTCTTTGTCTTGCTCGGAAGTAATTTCATTACTTTTAAATTTTGCCTGCAAAATTGGCATTAAATCAATCTGGCGACTTGGCATAATATTTAAATGATTCTCATCAATTTCTTCTAGGAAAACAGAAGGTAACAATTCATCACCTTTTTCATTGTAATCTGCGAGCGACAAATTAATTTCATTTCGTGCGCGAGTCATAGCCACAAAGAGAAGTCGACGTTCGTCCTCAATTTCAGAATCTTTTGTGAAATCACTTTCATTTCCATAAGGCAAAATAAATCGATCACCCTTTGAACCCTTGCCCCAAATGCGACTTTCTAAATGAGGAATGAAGACATAATCAAATTCTAAACCTTTGGAACCATGCGCCGTCATTAGATTAACGCCTTTTGTAAGATAATTTGTTTTGTCTTTAATTTCAATATTATATCTCTCCAGACGATCAAGATGATTATTAAAATCGGCAATTAAATAAAGTTTCTTTTGTTTAGAAGCTTCACGCAATTCATTAAAGAAAACATTTATTTTTTGCAGACGTTCTAAAGACAAATCGCTATGTAAAACTTCATCCAAAATTTTCAAATCATTCAAAACCTGCACAAAAGTTTTTACTCCACTTTGAATTTTGGCCAGCTTGGAAATTTCAAAAATATTTTTAGCAAAGTCTGAAACTTTTTCTATTTCAGCTACGCGAATTTTTTGCAAAAGTTTTTCATCAGAAACAATAGAGAAAATAGAAATTTTATTTTTACCAGCATGACTAATAATTTTATGTAAATCAGTCGTATTATTTCGTAACAAACTAGCAAATAAAACATTAGAAATGGCCACATCATTATTCAAATCAACCAACACTTTAAAAATGTCGCGTAAATTGCGAATATCATAATCTTCTAACAAATTTTTATTAGTTTTAATAGAAAATTTCACTCCGAAACTTTCTAAATATAGAGCCAGATCATTAGCCTCTGCATGATTACGATAAATAATGGCAATTTCCTCGGCTGGCACCCCGCTTTCAATTTTAGTTTTAATATTTTGAGCAATAGAATAATTTTCCTCATCAACATTAGTAAATTTAGTAAAGTTTAGAGCCGGGCCTTTTGAATTTCCTATGAAACTTTTTAATTCCACAAAAACATCGCTTTCGATTTGATTATTTTTAATTAGACCAAAAGACGCATCTAAAATTTGTTGATTAGAACGATAATTGTCTTTGAGTTTTATAATTTTGGCCGAAGGAAATTTTTTCTTGAAATATAAAAAGTTTTCAAGAGAAGCACCTTGGAATCTAAAAATAGCCTGCTTCTCATCTCCTACAATAAATAAATTTGGATTATCGTCAAAGCTAGTTAACACTTCCAAAATTTGATTTTGAGCAGAGTTAGAATCCTGATGTTCATCAGCCAAAATAAATTGAAATTTTTCTTGTTGCAACGCCAGAAGAGTGTCGTCGGATTTTAACTTTTCCAAAACATTCAAAATCATATCGTCGAAATCGTAAATTTTTCTCGATAATTTTTCAGCCTCGAATTGTTTATAGAATTCAGCCAACTCAATACCTTTTTTGGCTTTATCAATTTCTTTTAATGCGACGGCTTTTAGTTTTTTTTCACCTTTAGCAACACCGCGAGTTGTATAATTTGAATCATCAGATTCAATATCTTTAATTATTTTCTCTTGATGTTTTTTATATTGCTCTGGACCATATCCCTCTTTTTTTAAATGAGTAATAGCATTCTTTATGGGTTGAACATAATTATATTTATCACCAGAAGGCTTGATCATAGACCATTCGCCCCGATCAATTAAATCTTCAATCAATTCAATAATTTGCGCATCAGTAGCCTGCTCGCTAGAAATAATTTCTGGAAAATATTCGGGGTAGCTTTTTATCAAACTATTACAGTATCCGTGGAAAGTTGTAATGGTAATATTGTGTGCTTCTTTACCAATAATTTCGAGTAATTTTTTCCGCATTGAAATTACCCCTGCTTCGGTAAAAGTAATAGCTAAAATTGATTCTGGGCCTGTATCAGCCTTATTTAAGATATTAGCAATTCTAAGCGAAAGAATGGTTGTTTTGCCTGTTCCAGGGCCAGCAATAACCATCACTGGGCCATAGATAGTGTCTACAGCCTCACGTTGATCAGGATTAAGCTGCCCATAACGCTTTTCAAATATGGCGTTTGAATTTTTACCACTCATTAAAAGAGATTATATCATCTATTAATGAATTTAAAATAAAAGATTTTTATCTAAATTTTATTACATTTATTACAAATACCTTTTACAATAATATCTATTAGAGAGAAATTTTTAACTTTATTTTTATTGAAGGATATTTCAATTTCATCAACTTTGCCACACTTATTACAAATTACATGATCATGATGATTTTTTAGATTATTTATTTCATATTTTACATTATCTTTATCTAAGACAACTTTTTTTATTTTTTTTTCAATAACTAACTTATTTATATTTCTAGAAATAGTTGAAAAATCAGCATTTAAAAAATGATTATGAATCTCATTAATACTTAAAAGATGATTCTTCTCAAGCAAGTTTATGATTTTTTCTTTGTATATATTTTTTCTCATATTATGCAAGCTACTTGCATAATCTATCAATTTTTGATACAAATGTAAAGTATTTATAATTAAATAAAACAATATGATATTAATTTTTTCCTTTATAAGCGTGCTAATAGTAAGTCTTGTTTCTTTTATTGGAATATTAGGTATTTCTATAAAAGAAGCTTTGCTTAAAAAATATGTTTTTATTTTCGTTAGTTTAGCTGTTGGTGCCCTACTCGGAGATGCCTTTATTCACATAATTCCAGAAGCAATTGAAGAGCTTGGTAATTTCACTCTAGTTTCTCTTCTAGTTATAGCTGGTATATTCTTATTCTTTATATTAGAAAAATTAATGCATTGGCATCACCACGAACTTGATGAAGAACACCATATTCACCCGGTTGGAAAAATGATTCTTCTTTCTGATGGTGCTCATAATTTAATCGACGGTATAATAATAGGAGCAAGCTACATGATAAGTATTGAAGTTGGTATCGCAACTACGATTGCTGTTATTCTTCATGAGATTCCACAAGAAATTGGAGATTTTGGAGTATTGATTCATGCAGGATATTCAAAAATAAAAGCATTGATGCTTAATTTTATGTCAGCGCTAACTTCAGTAGCCGGAGTAGTGATCGTTTTCTTGGTTGGTGAAATAGCAGAATCATGGATTATGTGGATACTACCAATTGCTGCTGGTGGTTTTATTTATATTGCAGTCGCTGATCTAATTCCAGAACTTCATAAGGAGAAAAATAAATTATACTCAATTCTACAAGTTGTTATTGCGGTAATGGGAGTTGGTATAATGGCTTTATTACTAACACTTGAATAAATTTATTATAAAAAATGCCCCATTTTATCTTGGGGCATTTTTTATTTTAACCTCTAGTAATTCTTCAACTTATCAGAGTCTGGATGTTGGCGAATTTTTTCATGAGCCTTGGCTTCAATTTGTCGAATACGTTCACGGGTCACACCAAATTTCTTTCCTACCTCTTCCAAAGTATGTTGAACTCCATCAGCAAGTCCATGTCTCATCTCTAGAATCTTTCTTTCTTTTTCTGAAAGACTGCCCAAAATCTTTTGAACTTGATCGCGTAAAATTCGACGAGAAGCATCTTGATCAGGACTTGAAATTTTATCATCAGCCAAAAAGTCTCCTAGAGTAGACTTTTCATCACCATCATCTCCTACTGGGCTTTCAAGTGACACAGTACTTTGATCGATTTTTTCAATGATATAAATTTTATCTACCTCTACACCCATCTCAATAGCAATTTCTTCTGGCATAGGTTCACGTCCTAAATCTTGAGAAAGTCTTCTATAATATTGTTTATATTTTGCAATAGTTTCTACCATATGCACTGGAACACGGATAGTTCTTGATTGATCGGCTAATGCACGAGTGATTGCTTGTCGCACCCACCAAGTAGCATAAGTAGAAAATTTATAACCCTTAGTCCAATCAAATTTATCTACTGCCTTGAATAAACCAAGGTTACCTTCTTGAATTAAATCAAGCAAAGTTAAATCAGGACTTCTACCTACATATTTTTTAGCAATAGAAACAACAAGACGTAGGTTTGCTTTGGCTAGTAAGTTTTTAGCTTCTTCATCACCAGCTTCAATTCTTTTTGCTAAATCTTTTTCTTCATGAGCCAAAATCAAAGGATATTGTCCAATCTCTTTTAAATACATTTGAATTGAATCATATTGGGAAGCATTTTTTCCATATAAATACTTTTTCTCAAGATCTTTATTATCCATTTCAAGCAAACCTCCCCCTTCTAAAACATCAATAGCGGCTGTTTGTAATTTTTCATACAACTCACCAAGAAAAACAAGATCCAGCTCAATATTTGGAAATTCTTTTAGAATTTGATCATATGTTACAAAACCTCGTTCGCGTCCCTTAGCGACAAGTTTATCTGCTCTTTGTTTCCAATCTGCTTTTGAATCTTTTTTAGAAGCTTTAGGATTTTTTACTGATGGTTTCTTTGCTACTTTTTTTATTGAAAAATCTTTATTTTTTTTAGCAGCTTTATTTACTGCAACTTTTTTCTCTTTTAGAGTTTTTGTTTTTTTAGGTAGTGCTTTTTTTGAAGCAACTTTTTTTACTGTCTTTTTAGTTTTTAAATTTGTTTTTGTTTTCGGCATATATAACCTGTGCTTAATTATAAATCATTTTTTTGTTAATAAAAATCTTTTTCAACTTTTTTCTTATCCAGACAAATCAGTAATAATTTTTGAGATTGAATCTATTTCTTTTAGAATTTTTTTAATTTCTTCATCGTCATTTTTTTTCTCTGCTTCTGAAATTGTTATTTTTAATTTTAATCTTTTATTCTTTAAAGTTTTAATTTTATAGTTATAAAGAGATTCCTCTATTTCTTTATCTATTTTTTTCTCATCTATCTTCTGAGAATCAATATAGAAAATTAACTGATCTTGAAATTCTTTATTTTTCTCTTTGAGAGTTTCAAGTTCAATCACATCCAGAAACTCTAATAACTTTTTTTCATAGAAAGATAATTTTTCTGCTAAATTTCTATTTTGAATCCAAAAATATAATCCTATTATTTGTTTTTCTGTTAAATCTTCAACTGTTTTTTCCATATCAACAGCAGAAGTGGTTTTTATTTCTGTTTGACCAGTTTTTTTATTAACTTCTCTCCAAATTATTTCTTCTTCAACATTAAATAATTCTTTGAGTTTTTTAATATAATGAGCTTTTTCAATTTCACTGTTTAATTTTGAAATGTATGGAATAACCTCCTTATTAATAGCTGAAATTAATTTTCTTGGTTCACTCTCAACAGATTTAACATTCTCAATCATGTAATCAATAATTGGAACAGAGTTTTTAATAACTTCTACCCATTCTTTTTTTGATTTTTTAATCAAGTCTGCAGGATCACTACCGCTTGGCATTTTGGCAATCTTAATATCCATTCCTAATTCAAGAGCCATTTGCCAAGCACGCTCTGAGGCTTTAATTCCAGCTTTATCAGCATCATACGCAATAATCAAACGATTTGATATCTTACGAATCATTTCTAATTGTTCTTCGGTCAAAGCAGTTCCAGAAGATGCTACTGCATTTTTATATCCAGCTTGATGTGCCAAAATAATATCAACCTGACCTTCCACTAAAATAGAAAAGTTATTTTTTCTAATAGCAGTCTTTGCAACATTGAAGCCGTACAAAATTCTAGATTTTGTAAACAATTCCGTTTCAGGACTATTAACATACTTAGCTTCTTTTGAGTCTGTTGAAAATAAACGTCCAGTAAAGGCCACTGTTCTACCAATCGAATCGAAAATCGGAAACATGATTCTGTTTCTAAACCGATTATAATATCCTGTTCCAGAATCACGTTTCTTAATTAATCCAGTTTTTTCTATATCTATTTCTTTAAAATTTTTGCTTTTTAAAAATAAATATAAATCATCCCAAGATTCATTAGCAAAACCGATTGACCATTCTGAAATAGTTTCCTCTTTTAGACCACGATCTTTTAGGTAGCCATAAGCCTTTTTGTTTTTATCAAGATTTTTTTGATAAAAGTTTTTAGCCTCTTCTAAAATTTCATATAGGACTTGATTTTTGGCTCCTTCATTTTTTGTTGAGAGTGTAACTCCGGCTTTTTGTGCCAATTGTTTTAAGGCGCCATAAAAATCAAGACCTTCAAATTGTTCAACAAAAGTAAAGATATCTCCTTTTGCCCCGCAACCAAAACAATAATAGCTACCACGATCTGGTGAAATATAGAAAGAGGGAGTTTTTTCATTATGAAAAGGACATCTGGCTTTTAAATTTTTTCCAGCCTTTTCAACTTGAATATAGCTAGAGACAACCTCTTCTATACTCAATCTTTCTTTAATTTTTTCTATATCGTTTTGGGACATTTATTTTTATAATTTACGTCCGCAAATTTTTAGTATTCTCCTTGTTCTAGTCTGATTTGTTCAGCAAAAATTTGCATTGCTTTATCTTCAATTTCTTTTGCCTTAGCATATTTTTCACTTCCAACGAATCCAGTACCAGCAGGAATTAATCTTCCTAGAATAACGTTTTCTTTTAGACCAGCAAGATTATCTTCTGCACCTCTGATAGCAGAGTTGATAAGAACTTTTGTTGTGTGTTGGAATGAAGCGGCTGACAAGAATGATTTTCTTGAAAGTGAAACTTCTGTAATACCAAGAATAACTGGTTCAGCAGTTGCCTTTTCTCCACCTTCAGCAGCAACTTTTTCATTTTCTTCATCTAGTTCATCACGTGAAGCTACATCACCAGTAGTGTATTTAGTTTCACCTCCGTTTGTAATTTTCATTCTTGAGAACATTTGTCGAACGATAATTTCAATGTGTTTTCTTGAAACTGGTTCTCCTTGTAGTTCGTAGATTCTGTTAATTTGAGCAATGATATATTCTTCTGTTTTTTCTTGACCAGCATATTTGTAAAGTTCAGCCAAATCTGCAGAACCATCTGAAATCAATTGACCTTTTTCTACATTTTGACCAACTTTTACAAGCACTGTTCTAATTGGAGGAACAGCATATTCAATCTCTTTACCTTTTTTAGCTGTACCAGAAGCTTCTCCAAGAATAACGACAATCTTTTCCTTACCTTCATTTCTAATTTCAGAAACGATACCAGCCATTTTAGCAATAGAAGCAGGGCTCTTTGGTTTTCTTCTTTCAAAGACTTCTTCAACACGAGGCAAACCTTGTGTAATGTCTCCACCAACAGACGCAGTACCTCCGGCATGGAAAGTTCTCATTGTTAGCTGTGTACCAGGTTCACCAATAGCTTGAGCAGCCACTGTACCAATAGCTTCTCCAATATCAATCATCTTGTCTTTACCAAGATCGGCACCATAACATTTGGCACAGACACCGTGTTTTGATTGACAAGTTAGAGGTGATCGAACTTTGATTTCTTTAATTCCAAGATTTTCTGCATGTAACGCATCATCTTTTGTAACTAGATGACCTTTTTCAAATACAACATTACCAGCATCATCTTTTACTTCTTCTGCAATGACACGACCATAAATTTTTCTTGATAGAGGAACTTCAATACCAGAATCACTAACTTGTTTAACTGTAATATATTTCTTAGTTGAACAATCAATTTCTGAAACAACAACATCTTGAGCAACATCGAACAAACGACGTGTTAAGTAACCAGCTTTAGCTGTGTTCAAAGCGGTGTCAGTCAAACCTTTTCGAGAACCGTGAGTAGTTGTGAAATATTCAATTGGTGAAAATCCTTCCTTACTTGAAGAAAGCACTGGGAACTCAACCTCTTCTCCTCTAGAGTTAATGATCAAACCCTTCATACCAGCCATGTTTGTGATTTGTCCAAGAGAACCTCGGGCACCAGACTTCCACATATCATATACAGGTCCGTTTTTATCTAGAGTCTTTGGAATGATTTGTTCTATTTTTGTTTTAGCTCCATACCAAACTGAAATAATTTTTCTTTTCTTTTCAGCTTCAGAAAGAAGACCATCGTTATATTGTCTAACAATTGTCTTAACTTCTTCTGTTGCTTCTTCAACGATAGTTTCTTTTTCAGCAGGAACTTTAATATCATCGATACCCCAAGTCACACCTGAACGAGTGGCGTATTTGAATCCGAAAGCTTTAATCTTGTCTAGAATTCTTGGAATATTAACAATACCGTATTTATTAATCATTTTACTGATTAATTTTGACATTGTTGTCTTATCAATTTCTTGATTAACAAACTCAAAATCATCTGGAAGCACGCTGTTAAATAGAATTCTTCCAACTGTTGTTTCAAGAGGAGTTTCAATATAGTTTGCAAACTTTGTATTTTCTTTACCTTTAATAAAGATTTTTGCTCGCAAATCTAGAACACCGAAGTCATGTGCGGTAATAGCACTATTTGGACCAGGATAATATGTTCCTTCACCTTTCTTACCTTCAACAATTTTTGTCATCCAGAAACATCCAAGCAAGATATCAAGTAATTTTGCAGAAACTACTGGATCTCCAGAACCGGGTTTTAGAATGTTTTTATCTGCAGCCATAATTTCTCGAGCTTCATATTGAGCTACAACTGAAAGTGGTACGTGAACAGCCATTTGGTCCCCGTCGAAGTCAGCGTTGAACGCAGTACATACAAGAGGGTGAACTTGAATAGCCATACCTTCAATTAAACGAGGTTTGAAAGCTTGAATACCTAGTCTGTGAAGTGTAGGAGCTCGGTTCAGAAGAACATATTTATCTTTAATTACTTCTTCCAAAACTTCCCAAACTTCTGGTGAAGCATCGTCAATCAATCGGCCTGCGCCACGAATGTTGAAAGCAAGTTCTTTTTTCAAAAGACCTGAAATAACAAACGGTCGGAATAATTCAAGGGCCATATTCTTTGGAAGACCGCACTCATGTAAATCAAGTTCAGGACCAATCACAATTACAGAACGACCTGAATAATCAACTCGTTTTCCAAGAAGGTTTCTTCGGAACAAACCGTTTTTACCTTTTAGGTTATCAGCAAGAGATTTTAACGGTCTCTTTTGTGATTGAGATTGAGCGTTTGAACCACTATTGTGTCTAATTGAATTATCAATCAAAGCATCAACGGCTTCTTGTAGAATTCTTTTTTCATTTCTTAGAATTACATCAGGAGCACCAATATCTTGCAATTTCTTTAGACGATTATTTCTGTTAATAACGCGTCGATATAAGTCGTTGATATCTGAGGTTGCTTGTCGTCCACCATCAAGAGCCACCATAGGTCTTAGAGCTGGAGGGATAATTGGAATATGAGTCAAGAACATCCATTCTGGACGAATCTTTGATTTGATCATCGCCTTAATCATACTGATTCGACGATTGATTTTATCTCTAGTTAAAGCAGAAGCTGTTTCCTTTTCTTTCAAAAGATTTTCTAATAATTTAGGTAAGTCAGTATTTTGGAAAATTTTGTAAATTGCCTCAGCACCAATCTCAGCTTCAAAAAGAGAACCGAATTTGATTGAGAATTTATGGTATTCAACTTCGTCAATTACTCTACCTTCTTGAATAGAATCAATTTCATTTTTTGTTTCAGTGTAAAGTTCTTTTAACTTCTCTTTTGTTTTCTCATCTTGAGAAGTTTTAATTTTATTTTTGAATTCTCCCTCAAGGCTTGAAATTATATTTTTTCTTTCTTGTTCATCAACTTTAGTTATTAGGTAACCAGCGAAGTAGATAACTTTTTCAACATCTCCTGAACTCATTCCAAGGACATTACTGATTCGTGAAGGCATACTTCTTAGGAACCAAATGTGTGCAACAGGACTTGAAAGAGTGATATGACCCATTCTTTCTCTTCGAACAATTGATCGTGTTACTTCAACTCCACATTTTTCACAAGTGATACCTTTATATCGAATACCTCGATATTTAGCACAATAACATTCATAGTCTTTTTCTGGACCGAAAATTCTTTCATCGAAAAGACCGTTCTTTTCTGAACGTTGTGTTCTGTAATTAACAGTTTCTGGTCGAGTTACTTCTCCTTTTGACCATTCAAGGATTTTTTCTGGTGAAGCCAGTTTCAGAAATATTTTTCCGATATTTGTTTTTTGTTGATTGTTTTTCATATATTGATAATTTCCTAATAACTATTTGTTTAATAATGAATCTTCGCCTTCTTCTCTTTCTTCTTCCTCTACACTGATATCAAGTCCAAGACCTCTAATGTTATTTACTAATACATTAAATGAAGCTGGAACGTTTGATTGAGTGATTGGTTCTCCTTTCACAATAGAATCAAATGCAGCTGATCTACCTACGATATCATCTGATTTATAAGTAAGCATTTCTCGCAATGTGTGCGCAGCACCGTGTCCAAGCAGAGCCCAGACTTCCATCTCTCCAAATCTTTGTCCTCCGTTTTGAGCTTTTCCACCAAGAGGTTGTTGAGTAATAAGAGAGTATGGACCAATAGAACGCATGTGAATCTTGTCTTCAACCATGTGGTGAAGTTTCAACATGTACATGTAACCGACGGCTACATCTTGTTCAAATTTTTCTCCAGTTCGTCCATCATAAAGAGGCATCTTACCATCTTCATTGAATCCAGCCTTCTTCAATTCTTCTTTGATTTCTTCAGCTGTTGCACCTACGAAAGCAGGACAAATTGCTTGATAATCAAGAGTATTTGCAGCAAGACCTAGGTGTAATTCAAAAATCTGACCAAGGTTCATACGTGAAGGCACACCAAGAGGTGTCAAAATAATATCTACCGGTTCACCATCTTCTGTGTATGGCATATCTTCTGCTGGTAATACTTTTGAGATAACACCTTTGTTACCGTGTCGTCCAGCTAATTTATCTCCGACAGTAATTGGTCGAAGTTGAGCAATTTCAATATGAACTCTTTTGATAATTCCTGAATCAAGTTTGTCTCCATTTTCTCGTGAGAAAATTTTAACACCAACAACACGACCTCGTAGACCTCCTTCTGCTCGTTTTGATGAATCTTTAACTTCTCTAGCTTTTTCACCAAAGATTGATCTTAATAATCTTTCTTCTGGAGTAAGTTGAGTTTCACCTTTTGGAGTAATTTTTCCAACCAAAATATCATCTGGGCGAACTTCAGCACCAATTCTGATGATACCGTCTTCGTCTAGATTTTTTAGTTTAGTATCACTAACGTTTGGAATATCTGAAGTTGTAACTTCTGGACCAAGTTTAGTATCTCGAACATTAACAACAACTTCTTCCAAGTGAATAGAAGTAAGCACATCGTTCTTAACAAGTTTTTCGTTAATAACAATAGCGTCTTCGTAGTTTGAACCTGACCATGACATGAAAGCCACTTTCAAGTTTTTACCAAGAGCAATTTGTCCGTTATCACTTGATGAACAATCTGCCAGTAAATCACCTTTCTTAACTTTATCTCCAACATTAACAGTTGGTCGGTGATGGAAAGAAGTAAATCCGTTTGTTCTTTCAAAAATAGATAAAAGAGATTCATGGGTTTTACCCGCTGAATCTTTTACAACAATTCTTTTACCATCAACATAGTCAATAACACCATCGAATGATGCTCGAATAATTCTATTTGAAAGTTTTAGAGCTTCTTCTTCAATACCTGTTGCTACAAGAGGTGCTTCTGCGGTAAGCAGAGGAGTTGCTTGTTTTTGCATGTTTGAGGCCATCAATGCTCGGTTTGCGTCATCGTGTTCTAGGAATGGAATTGTTGAAGTAGCAATTGAGAAAGCTTGGAATGGAACAATATCAACAAAATCTACTTCTTTTTTCTTAGCTACTGATGGTTGACCATTGTGTCTAACATCTACATATTTGTTTACGAATTCACCATTCTTATCTATTTCAGTCGCTGAGTGAGCGATGATATATTTTTCTTCTTCATGAGCATTCAGATAAACAATTTCTTTTGTAATTTTTCCATCAACTACTTTTACATAAGGAGTTTCGATCATACCGAATTGGTTAGTTCGAGCGAAAGCAGTGAAGCGTAAAATCAAACCAATGTTTTGACCTTCAGGTGTATGGATAGGACAAACGCGACCATAGTGTGAAGGGTGAACGTCTCGAACTTCAAGACCTGCTCGTTCTCGAGTTAGACCGCCTGGTCCTAGTGCAGATACAGTTCTCAAGTGTTCAATTTCAGTTAACAAGTTTTCTTGTTGCATGAATTGTGACAATTGGTTTGTAGTAAAGAATTCTTTGATTCTTGCTTGTAGAGGTCTTGGAGCAATGAAATTTACAGGTAGCGCTGCATCAGCATCAATAGTAGACATTCTATTTTGAATGTTTCTTTTCATTTGAACCATACCAGTTCGAATTTTTTGTTGTAGTAATTCACCTACAAATCGAACTCGTCTTGAACCAAGGTGATCAATATCATCTTCTTGTGCCTCTGGATCGTTATTAAGCTTAATAACATGTTCAATAATAACTACAAAATCAGAAAGAGTGATTGTTTTTATAGCTAAAGATTTTTTATCTGTTGGTAAGCCGAATCGTGAATTAAATTTAAATCTTCCAACTTCTGATAAGTCATATCTAGTTTCACTTAGAATTGAATCGACAAACTCTCTTGCATTTTCAAGAGTAGCCAAATCTCCATCTCGAAGTCTCTTATATATATCTAGATAAGCTTCGTCCAAAGTCTTAATTGTGTCTTTTTTCAAAGTTTTCTCAATAGCCTCTTTAGCTTCTGGAGATTTGAAAAGTTTTACAATATCAGAGTCTGTACCAGCACCAATTATTCTTAGAAAAGAAGTTATTGGGAATTTTCGGTTTTTATCAATTCGAACATAAACCAGGTTATCTGGGTCAGTTTCGATTTCAATCCAAGCTCCACGAGCAGGAATAATTTTTGAACCATATAGCTTGTGCCCTCTCAAAATTTGAGAGTTAAATAAAATCCCGTATGAACGGGCAAGTTGTGGTACTATTACTCTTTCTACTCCATTAATAATAAAAGTTCCTCGATTTGTCATCATAGGAAAATCTGCAAGGAATATTTCTTGTTCTTTTTCAGAGCCAAGATTTTTATTAACAAGTTTTGTAGTAACTTTCAAAGAAGCTTCATAAGTCATTTTGTTTGCCTTTGCTGTTCTTTCATCATACTTGGGATCATCAAATGAAAAATCTACAAATTTTAATTCAAACTTTTTCTCAGAATAATCTTTGATTGAACCGAATTCAGAAAATACTTCTTTTATACCGTCTTTCAAAAGCCAGTTAAAAGAACTAATTTGACCCTCGAAAAGATTTGGCATTTCAAGGATTGGTTTACGATATTTGCTGAAGTGCTTCTTTTCTCTTTGTCCTACAGACATAGAAGACACTTCTTTATGTTGTTTCGCCATATTTTAGTTAAACGCAGTTAAAGCAAGCGAACCCACCTTTCAACACTCAAAGAAAGGTCAGTTAACTTGCTATTTTTATAAATTTATAAATTGATATTTTTTAGCTGCATTTCGCAGTCAAAATTATTGAAATTACCCCCACCGTTTGCACATAACTCAATCAAAATCGGTTGAATTTATAATAAAGGAATTATAAAATAATGTCAATAAGTTTTCCTTTGTTTTTAGGAACTTTTAGAGGTTTTAGCTTGTTTAGCTCTCCATTCTTCAATTTTAGCGTGATTTCCACTTAAAAGAACGGTTGGAACTTTATATTTTTTGCCTTTAAAGACTAGAATCTCTGGTCTAGTATAGAATTCAGCAGAAGCATTTCGATGTTCTTCAACCGAATCAAAATTACCCAGAACCCCTTTTACTTGTCTTGAAATTGTATCAATAATCACAAGTGCCGCCAATTCTCCACCAGTTAAAACATAGTCACCGATAGATAATTCATCACCTTTAAAGATTTTCTTAACACGAGCATCTATTCCTTCGTAACGACCGCAAATAATAATTACATGATCATATTTTTTAGCTACACCAGAAGCGTACGCATTAGTAAATTTTTTTCCAGATGGAGAAAGGTGAATTATTTTTATAGAATTTCTTGTGGAATTTTTTAATTTTTTATTATTTTTCTCAATTTTATTTTTAATAAAAGTCAAAGCTTTTAAAACGGGCTCTGCTTGGATAATCATTCCTGGACCTCCACCGTATGGTTTTTCATCTACCCTTAAATATGGTTTTTCATTTTTAATTTGACTTTTTGTCGGTTTCACAAAATCACGAGGATTATAAAATTTAAAATCAATTAATTTATTTTTTTGAGCACGTGCCAAAATAGACTCATTTAGATATGAGTTAAAACTCTCTGGGAATAATGTGATCACGTGAAATTTCATAAATACAATAATGCCACGAATTTCATATTTTGTCTAATAAAAGAAAAACCACCCTTGCGGGCGGCTTTTCCACAAAATCCCTTTTGTTTAGATTTTCAGATCATCAATTGCTTCATCTACTGATTTGCTAACCGCAGATCGTGAACCACCTTCAGGTTCGTTGATCTTTAGGTTAACACGTGCGTTGTTTTTCATTCCAACGACGCGAAGCAAGATTCTGATCGCTTTTGCAGTATTCCCTTGGCGACCAATAATTTTACCCATGTCTTCTGCGTGTACTGTTAAAGTTAACAAAACACCCATTTCATCCACGGTTCGATCAATCTTGACTGCGTCAGGATTATCTACAAGTGACTTCACGACATATTCCAAAAATTGGAAATCAAGTTCTTTTTCAGACATTTTAGTTATTTAGCTATCAATCTGCAGTGTATATCATTTCTGTATAACTGCTTGCCCTTATTATAAAACAAATAGTGGGTATAAGTCAAAGAAAAAACCACCCAAGACGTGGTGGTCAAAAATATTTTTATTTTTTATCTTTAAATTAAGCAGCTGGTTTTTCTTCTGTAGCAGGAGCTTCGGAAGCAACTTCTTCTACAACTGGAGCAGCTTCTATTGGAGTTTCAACTACAGGTGCAGCTTCTTCAACTTTAACTTCAGTCTTTGGAGCTTCTGCTTTTACTTCTTCAGCAGGCACTTCTTTTATAATTGGAGTTTTCTTTGGAAGAACGTTTATTTTCTTACCATCGATAATTTTCTTTTCGATCAATAAGTTATGAACTGTACCTGATAATTGAACACCTTTACTCATCCATTCTTTGATTCTGTCACCCTTGATGATTGTAGCATCTTTGTGACGAGGATCATGTGAACCTAGAATTTCAATAAATTTACCGCTCTTTGGACCGTTCTTTGAATCAGTCAAAACAAGCCGAAAAGTTGGTTCGTGCTTTCTTCCTGTTCTTTGTAATCTAATCATTAACATGGGGGAAATAGTAGCAGATCATTTGGAATTGGTCAAATACAATGCTATATTGTCTGTAATATAAAAAGATATGAATAATCAATTAATTGAGGGGCAAATTATCATTACTAGCAAAGGCTTAGGCTTCTTAAAAAACCCTGAAACCGGCAAAGATATAAATATTGATACTTATAAACTAAATAAGGCCTTAAATAACGATAAAGTTAGGGTCAAAATATTGTCACAAAATAATGATGTTTCTATTGGTGAGGTTGTTGAGATCATTTCACGTGATCGTGAACAATTCGTGGGAACAGTAAAATTAGAGGCTGAGCAAGTTCGTGTTATTCCAGATAATCGTCGTATTCATGTTGATTTTAATTTAAATAAAGAAGATGTAGAAAAAGTCTCTGATAATCAAAAAGTTTTAATCAAACTTGATTCTTGGGAAAAAGCTGATGAAAATCCCAACGCAAAACTTTTAAAAATATTTGGACAAAAAGGTGAGCACGAAGTTGAAATGCAATCTATTATTTATGAAAAAGGTTTTCAATCTGAATTCCCTGAAAAAATTGAAGCTGAAGCTGAGGCTTTAAAAAAAGTTTGGTCCCCTATTCCCGCCGATGAAATTTCTAAACGCCGAGACATGCGCGATGCCGATGTCATGACTATTGACCCGATCGACGCCAAAGACTTCGATGATGCTTTGCATATTAAAAAACTAGACGATGGAAATTTTGAAGTTGGTGTGCACATTGCTGATGTTTCTCATTATGTAACCCCTGGTAGCGAACTTGATCGCGAAGCTGCTGATCGGGCTTTCTCTGTTTATTTGGTTGATCGAACTATTCCTATGTTACCGGAAGTGCTTTCAAATGATTTGTGTTCTCTAAATCCTCTAGAAGAAAAATTAGCGTTCAGTGCGGTTTTCAAAATGAATACTAATGGTGATGTTTTAGAACGCTGGTTTGGTAAAACTGTTATTAAATCTAAAAAGCGTTTTTCATATGAAGAAGCTCAGGCTGTTTTAGATGCTGAAACTGGTCCTTTTGTTGAAGAATTGCAAATTTTAAATAGTATGGCTAAAAAAATGGCTACTCGTAAAAAAGAAGCTGGTGCCATTGAGTTTGAAAAAGAAGAAATTAAATTTGAATTAGATAAAGATGGTCGTCCGATTCGAATTATTAAGAAAGCTCGAATGGATACTCATAAATTGGTGGAGGAATTTATGCTTTTAGCTAACCGAGAGATTGCTAAATACATGTATGAACAAAATAAAAATTTTGGTGGCAACAATATTGGTTTGATGTATCGAGTTCACGACGTTCCTAACCCAGAAAGAATTGCAGACCTAGCAATATTTTTGAAAGCCTTGGGTTATGAGCTACAAGTCGATGAAGATGGTGATGTTACGGCTCAAGATATTAATAATCTATTGATGCAAGTGACTGGAAAACCTGAGGAAACTTTAATTAAAACTGCCACTGTTCGAACCATGAGCAAAGCCATTTACTCTCCAATTAACACAGGACACTTTGGTCTAGCTTTCGATTATTACACCCACTTTACTTCACCGATTCGTCGTTATCCAGACTTATTAGTTCATAGAATTGTGTTCTCATATTTACAGGGCAAGCAAATGGATCAAAAAACCTTACAGCATTTAGAAAATTCTGCAGTAAAGTCTAGCCAACGAGAAGTTTCTGCTGCTGAAGCCGAACGAGAATCTATTAAATATAAGCAAGCTGAATTTATGCAGGATCATATTGGAGAAGCTTTCGATGGAATTATTTCTGGAGTCACAAAATGGGGTGTTTATGTAGTGCTTAATGATACTTTGTCAGAAGGCATGATTCATATTTCAAAACTTGGAAACGATTTCTTTAATTTTGATGAGAAAAAATATGCAATTGTTGGCGAAAGAACTGGAAGAAAATTTACTCTGGGTGACACAATAAAAGTAAAAATTGAAAAAATCGACTTAGACAAAAAAGCTATCGATATGACACTTGTAGAAGAAATTAAAAAAGCTTAATTATTTAGCCCACTGAACACCTTCATCAAAAGCAATTGAAAGAAGTTGTGACAAACCATTGGTCATAGTTACTCCATATAAAATACCGGCACGACTCATAGTTTCTCGATTGTGAGTAATTAAAATCAATTGAGAATATTTAGACAAGTTTTCAATCATGTCGCTGTATTTTCGACTGTTTGATTCATCAAGAGCAGCATCAGTTTCATCAAGAATAATAAATGGGGGAGGATTTACTTGAGAAATAGCAAACAAAAGGGCAATAGATGTTAGAGCGCGTTCACCACCAGAGAGCATCATCAAGCCACGAATTTTTTTCTTTGGTAAAGAAACATTCAAATCAATTCCCTCCTCAGCTTCTTCAGGAATTTCAAATTCAGCTTCACCATCTTCACCTAAACCTAAGTCAGTATCGCGTTTTTTACGCACTTCGGTTTTAACGACTTGAAGAGAAGCGCTACCACCACCAAACATAAGTTCAAAGAATTTTTGGAATTCACTATTAATTTTCTGAATACCTTCTTTGAATTTAGTATCTATTTTATTTTCTAAATCTAAAATAATTTCGTTTAGAGAAGCAGATGACTTTTCTAAATCAGCAATTTCATTAACCAAAAACCTATCGCGCTCTTCCACCTCCTGGAATTCTTTCACTACTTCTTCGCCAGAACCGACGCCCATTTCTTCTACTTTTATTTTCATTCTTTCTAATTTACGACGGTTTTCATTTTGTTCTTCGCGAGTTTGTGCAATATATTTTTGTTCCAAATCAATATTTTCATATTCTAAAACATCACGACCAACCAAAACAGCAGCCTCGGTTAATTCTTGTTTAAAGCTTCTCTCATCTCTTTCAAAAGCATCTCGACGAATAGCAAAACTAGACATCACTCGTTGTAATTCATTTTTCTCAGTCATCAAACCAATAATTTTCTTTTCAGATTCAACAGTGTTTGATTTATCAGCTTCCAAAATTTCTCGCTTTTTATTCAGCCCATCACGCAAAGCAATTTCATTAGCTTCATATTCTTTAATTTTATTGGCCAAATCTTGCTTTTGATTTTCGATTCGATTTAAATCTGCACTAAAATCAATCTGGTGATCATTATGTTCCACTTTTGAAGCAATAAAATTTCGAACAGAATTTAAAATATTTTTGATAATTTCCCGCAAAGTATTTACGTCTTCACTTTGACTATTTTCAAATTTCTCGATTTCAGATTTTAGATTTTCCAACTCAGCTTTTTGAATTGAAACAGATTCTTCAGGCACAATAGTTTTTTGACGCTCAATAATTTTTTCAATAGAAGACAATTCTCCTTCTAATTGACCCATTTCACGGTTTGCAGCATTTTTATTTTGATATACAGCATTCAGTTGTGATTCAATACTTTTAATAGAACCCAAAACCTCATTATTTTTATTAGATTCTGAACGAGCTTGAAGATTATTAATTTCTGCTTCAATTTCCTGCAAGCGTTTTACCGGCGTATCAATTTCCTGTTCGATGGCAGTTTTTTCACCAGCTAAATATTTTGCTTCTTGATTTAAATAATTTTTATAAAAAGTTTTAAGCTCTTCGCGTAATAGCCGACCCTGTTCAATTTTCTCAACTTGCTTCTTTAAAAATTTAATATGAGGAGCAATTTCTCGACGCAAAGATTCAACTTGTGCAATATTTTCTAAAGTCTTTTCTAGCTTTTTCTGACTTTCCATTTTCTTGTATTGGAAAATTCGCAAACCTAGTGCGTCTTCCAAAATTTCTTTACGTTCTTTGATAGAAGCATTCAAAATCCTGTCGGCTTCACCCTGAGAGATAATATGATGACCACTAGAGCCGATATTGGCATTAGCCAAAAGTTCAGAAACATCTTTCAAACGCACCTGAGAATTATTAATCAAATATTCATTGCTACCGTCATGATTAACAATACGTTCTAAAATTACTTCATCATAGTCGATTGGCAGCCGCTTGTCGGAATTATCAAAAAAAACTTTAACTGAGGCACGAGGCTGTTTAGGGATTTGCTGATTACCACTAAAAATCAAATCACCGCCCTTTTTACCTCGCATTGATTTAATAGATTGTTCACCCAAAACAAAACGAAAAGATTCGGCAATATTAGATTTGCCCGAACCATTAGGCCCTACAATAGCAGAAATAGGCGCATCAAATTCTAGACGCACCTTTTTTCCAAAAGATTTAAACCCACTTATTTCAAGAGCTTTTAAACGCATTTATGTATTATAGCAATAATTAGAGCGCTTCGTGAAGTTAATAAATTAACTCCATTTATTCTCAACTATAATTTTTCGAGCGGCTTCTTGTTCAGCTTCTTGTTTTGATTTACCTGAACCTTCTGCTTTATTTTCATCTCCAAAAAATACTGCTACTGTAAAAGTTTTATCATGATCTGGTCCAGTCTCACGAACAGTTTCGTAACGTGGAGTGATACCCAATTTATCTTGAACAATTTCTTGCAATTTACTTTTTGCATCCATCCATAAACCTTTTTCAACAATTTTATCCAAAGTAGGAATTAGATTTTTGTGAATAAATGTTTGTGCAGCTTCATAACCTAAATCTAGAAACATTGCTCCGACTACAGACTCAAAAGTATTAGCAAGGATATATTGTCTGGCACGACCAGTGTCTTTAGCTTCACCTCGTGATAATAGTAGGAATTCGTTAAAACCTAAACTATGAGCAACATCAGAAATCGACACAGTATTAACCAGGGCAGAGCGAAGGGCAGTTAAATCCCCTTCATTTTTATTTGGATAAAGTTTATATAAATATTCAGTTGTTACTAATTCTAAAACAGCATCTCCTAAAAACTCGAGACGTTCGTTATGTTCTATACCAGCTTTGCGATTTTCATTTAAATAAGAGCGATGTGTGAAGGCTTGTTTTAAAAGCTCACTGTTATTAAAATGAAAACCGATTTTTTCTTCAATTTTTGAAAAATCCATATTTTATAAGTTAAGTAACAAAACTATTTTGAAACTGCACTAAGTTCTGCAATCTTCTTAACAGCCTTTGTCACTAATGGCAGAATATCATCATAAAAATTCAAGTCAAGAATCTCTTTTAATTTGAACCATTTTGCATCATCAAGACCTCCAGATTCTCCTAATTCTAAAGGTTTATATTCAGACTCTGCTAGAAAATAAATGACTTGTTTTCGGTGTTTACCTTTTTCGGGATGGTTAGCTACGTATTCATTATTACCAATTTCCTCAATTACACGGATATCGAGACCAAGCTCTTCTTTAATTTCTCTTAAAACACCTTCTTCTGCTGGTTCATCTTTTTCGATACCGCCTTTTGATAATGTCCAATGTCCAAAAACATCATGAACAAGAGCAATATAAATATCTCCTTCGTGTAAAGAATAAATTACAGCACCGGCTTTTCTTTCAATTGGCATTTCTTCAAATGGGATGTCGCTCTTACTTTTTGGTTTATCATCTTTACCCGGCTCTCCAATTTCTCTGTACACTGCACCTAATACACCATTAATAAAACGACCTGATGATTCTCCGCCAAAAGTTTTTCCAAGTTCAATTGCTTCATTAATCGCCACTTTTGCAGGAACTTCGTTGCGATCAGCAAATAAAAGCTCGGCTAATCCAAGTCTTAAAATGTTTCTATCTATAATGGAGATTTTTTCTATGGGCCAATCTGGTGCAGCTTTTGAAATAATTTGATCGATCTCAGAATATTTACCCAAAATTATTTTTGTAAGATTAGTCATGAAAGAAATTTCTGCTGCTCCAGGAGCAAACTCTTCCATGTTTCTAATCAAAATATCTTCCGCAATTTTTTCATTGCGTTCTTCTTTAAAATCTAATTCAAACAAAGTTTGAAGTACTATCGATCTTGAAAGGTGCCGGTTTGCCATAATGTATTACTTTTTAATTATACACGAAAATCTTTTAAAAAAGCAAATATATAAAAATAAAAAAACCGTTTCATTTCTGAGACGGTTTTTTAAATTATTTTTTCGCTAAAGCTTTCTTTTCAATTTTTTTAGTTACGTTCACAACTTCTCGGCCTTTGTATTTACCAGTAGTTGGAGAAACTCGGTGCTTCATATGAACACCATCAGCATCATTAACTAATGCTGGGTTTTTTAATTTATCGTGAGCTCGGCGGTTGCCTGTGTGAGCCCGTGTATGTCGCATTCTTACTGTCATAATGGAATAAAGAGTAGCAGATAAGTCCTTTTTTGGCAAGACACAATCAAATTACAAGGCTTATTCTATAGATTCTTTAAATAAGTCAATCGGTGAATTCTAGAAACCCCGTGCTTTTTAATGGCTTTCATGTGTTTTGAAGTGCCGTAGCCTTTGTGTTGATCGAGGCCGTATTCAGGAAATTCTTCATGAAATTCTGTCATTTTTCTATCGCGTAAAACTTTAGCGATAATGGAGGCGCAGGAAATGACAGGAATTTTTTCGTCGCCTTTAATAACGGTTTCTTGGTTAGGAAATTCAGCTGGGGCATTTAATGAGCCGTCTAAAAATATTTTGTCGGTCGGAGCAACTTTTAATTCTTGTAAAGTTTCCGCAATTAATTTTTGAATACAAATAGAAATACCAATGGTGTCTATGTCACTGGCGGTTTTTGATAAGCAAGAATATTCGATAATTTTCTTTTTTTCTAATTCAGCAAATTTCGCAAACCATTCTTCTCTCTTTTTTTCAGAAAGTTTTTTCGAGTCTCTTAACTTATCAAAAAATTTAGCTACCTCTAATTTTTCATACTCAATCTCTAAAATTTTAAAAGCACAAATAGTAACTGGTCCTGCTACAGGTCCACGTCCAACTTCGTCTATACCAATTAGAAAACATTTATTCATTAAGGATAAATTATATACAATTCATTTCAAAAAACTATCTGCTATAATAACCCCATGAAATCATTTGTCCATCTACATACTCATAGCCATTTTAGTCTTTTAACCGCCCTACCTAAAATAGATGAGTTAATCAAAGCCGCTAAAGACGATGGTCAAACTGCCCTAGCACTAACTGATAATTGTAATTTATATGGAGCTATTGAATTTTTTCAGAAATGTAAAAAAGCCGAGATCAAACCTATTATTGGTATAGATGCTTATATGGCCGCCAGAACTCGCCATGACAAAGAATCTCGAATCGACAATCGTCGCACCCGTTTAGTTTTACTTGCTAAAAATAATGCGGGTTATAAAAATCTAATTAAGTTAGTAACAGACGCTCATCTAGAAGGTTTTTATTACAAACCTCGTATTGATAAAGAATTGGTAGAAAAATATAAAAATGATTTAGTTTGTATATCACCTTTTTTCAGTAGTGAAATTTCAAACTCTTTAAAGTTAAATGATTTTAAAAAAGCTACTGAGTATGCTGATTTTTATAAAAAAATTTTTGGAGATGATTTTTATTTAGAAATTACACATCACCCAGAAATTGAAGGCATGCTTGAACTTAAAAATAATTTAGTAAAGTTCGCTAAAGAAAATAATATTAAAATATGCGCAGCTCATGACGTATATTATATTAAACCTGAAGATCGAGAGGCTAGAGAAACCCTTGTCTCTGTTCAAAACACTTTTGGTGGAGACCGTGAGAGCAAAGAAAGTTCTGATGATTTTTCTTTCATCTCTCAAAAAAAGGCTAATCAATATTTTGCTGATTTACCAGAAGCCCTTGAAAATACAGCCAAAATTGCTGAGCAATGTGAATTTACCGTTGAGCTTGGTAAATGGAAATTTCCAAAATATGAAATTACTCTTGGAAAAAATGCAGATGAAGAATTAGAAATTCGTGCTCGCCAAGGTATCAAAGACAAAGGCCTTATACACGATGAGGTTTTAGAAAAACGTCTTGTGTATGAATTAGAAGTTATTAAAAACAAAGGTTATTCAAATTATTTTCTAGTAGTGGCTGATATTTTGCGCTTCACTCGAGAAAATCAAATTTTCAGTAATACTCGAGGATCCGCAGCTGGCGCCCTTGTTTCATATCTTGTTGGTATCACTATTGTAGATCCCATTAAATTAAATTTGCCATTCGAACGATTTTTAAACCCTGAACGGCCCTCTGCTCCCGATATCGATATGGACTTTGCGGATGAAAAGCGCGACGCCGTAATTGATTATGTGCGTGGTAAATATGGTGCTGACAAAGTCGGTCAGATTGGAACTTTCGGTACCATGCTTGCTCGTGGTTCTGTGCGCGATACTGCTCGTGCTATGGGTTACGAATATCAAGTCGGAGATCAAATTTCAAAATTAATTCCAATGGGTGCTCAAGGTTTTCCCATGACTATTGATCGCGCTTTAGCCGAAGTGCCAGAATTAGCCGAGTTATATAAAAAAGATGACGACTCTAGAAAAGTCATTAACATGGCTAAAAAAATTGAAGGTTGTGCTCGTCACATCGGTGTTCATGCTGCCGGCG
>CAYYEF010000003.1:0-5155 GCA_964470825.1 uncultured Candidatus Saccharibacteria bacterium
TTTCAAAAACTCCACCCAAAATTGAAACTTTGTCAGCGTATTTCTTTTGGAAAGAAAATACTTCACGTGCAGGTGCAATTAAATCATCTGCATACGCAAGAGCAAGTTCCCCATCAAGTTGTGGAAGTTCTCCAGCAATTTGTGTATCTCCAAAAGCTTTTTTCACAAGGGATTTTTTGGCTACGAAATATGAAACATTAGCATCTCGAAGTTTTCTTCTGATTTCTGCAGTTTCATTTACAGGAAGTCCGTGAAAATTAACGAACACTACTGAATTTTTATCAGTAACACTTTTTAATTTTTCAAGAATATCCTTCTTTTTTGCTTTTGTAATAGCCATAAATTTTTGTGTTTGTAGTTTAAAACTAAAAAATCGACCTGTAAGGCCGAGTCGATTGAGATGTTGTATAGTTTTAACTCTTTAAAATAAAGAGTTTTTACTAAAACCTCGAGAGGACCTCTGTAAGTTATTTACATAATTTACTGCCTCTTGTCTGTGGCCTTACAAAAATAAAAGATACCAGAAAAATAGAAAGTGTCAAACAAATAGGTGTTTCTAAATAATAAAAAACGCCGGATATAATACTGACGTTTTTTATTATTAAATTATTAATTTTATTATTTTATCTTTCTAACACACTTGGGTTCAAGACACATTTCAGGGATGGAGATTGCCCTTTTAATCCAAGTCCTCCAGGAGTTATATCTGAACATTTAAAGAAATATTCTGAACCTGGTTCTACTTGATATCCGGTCTTTGTCTTGTTTTGATCTTCATAAACCTGAGAGCCTCTATATACATTACATGCAACGAATGAGTCATCTGCACCTGTATTTGTAGTATATTCCAAATCACTCAGAGTACAGAAATCTCCTTTATTTACAATATTTGGGGTAATTCTTCCTGTTACTTTTAATTGAGTTACGGGAAAGCCAGATGTAGAACTAGCAATTGGAGTCGTATTCTCACCATTTTGAGCCCTTTTTGCTATACAAGTACCTGAAGATGCTGCACCACCTGAACCCTGACAAATCCATGAATATTGTGTATCAGATGAATTTATATTTCCTGCAGTACCCCTTTTACACAAATAAGAATTATCTGGCAAAGTAGAAATTACCGTATCGGAACCAGACTCAAATAATTCACCGCATTTTCCTACTTGTGGTAATTTCTCTGCCTGACACATATCATCTGAACCACCATATGTTCCGCCACAAGTCCATTTGTAAGTATTTTGTACAGTATTTACTATACTTTTTGGTCCACTCGAACACATTTGACCCCAAGCTGAAGGGGCTGTAGTTGTAATAGTTCCATCTAAACCACCACACTGTCCGTTCATAACTGGTGCATTCCATCTACAAGAAGAACTTGAACCGCCGTTTGATCCTTTACAGGTCCATGTTAATTTACCTTCATTATCAATCCATAAACTATCTCTAACACTTCCAGAAGCGCATTTTGCAGTAGGACTAAACTTCCCAGTTTGAAGGTTAAAAGGTTTATTTGGATTTCCACATACACCATTTACAGGTGGTGGCGGAGAAGGTGGAGGACAGTCAATTCCTAGAACTCGACATCTATCACTACCACCATAATGAGTACTCCCAATATTAAAGTTCCCACACCCTGAATCAGAAAAACAAACTTTTCCATTTGGGCAACTGGCTTCTACATTTTTAATATCTGATATGTAGACAAATAGTGCTCCTAAAAATATTGCTGATATTGTAATTATTTTTTTCATTTTTATTTTAATCATATTTTTATTAATTATTATTTAAATTAATAATTGATTGATTAATCTTCTCTTTCATAACACCTTTTTCAATAGTTCCAAGGGTAATATCTTGATCTACCAATCCGAGTGCTGTTTGATAATATTCAAGGGCCTTAACTTTCTCATTAATACCTTCCATCAAAAGAGCGTAGACAACATATGCAAAAGAATCTTTATTATATATTTCAAGGGCCTTTTTAAGGTCAGATTCTATTTCATTTTTTAGAATATTATCTGTAATAACATAATTTGAGAGTAAAATTCTAGCATAAGCCCTATTTGAATAAGCGTTTCCATAATTCTCAAAAGTATTTATAGCGTTTGTAAAGGCATTAACCGCAGAATCATATTCATCTATTTCTAGATCAGCCAAACCAACTATTTCAAAAGCGGTGGATTTTACATAAGCAATTTTTGAAAATTGAATAACGGCATTTGCATAATTTCTAGCATTTTCCCAATCACCTTTTCTTTGAGCAATACGAGCTAAATTCATAAGGGCAGTGTCATTTTGATTATTTAATTCATAAGCCTTAGAATAATCAGCTTCTGCAGAAACTAAATCACCAGATAAATCATAGGCATGCCCTCTTTTAACATATGAAATATCATAATCTTGATTTAATGATATAGCTTTATTGTAATTATCCAAAGATTTTTCATAATCTTCAAATATCTCATAAACATAACCCAAAACCAAATAAGCATCTACATTATTAGAATCATTTTCTAAAACCTCTTCTGCTAAAACTAGAGCTTTTTTACCATACTCTTCTTCTTTAAATTCTAGACTAGCCTTTTCAAGATAGACATTGGCCAAATCTATTTTTGCTTGATTATCATTTCCTCTAACTCTTACCAATTCTTCAGCTATTTCAAGCTGTTTTTCTACATCCCCTTCTTGAGCACTTTGTGATAATTCATCGTTTAGAGTTATTATATTATAATCCGCTCTTGGAATTATTTTCCAATTCTCTATTAAAAAATATTTATTAAAAAATAAATAGGCCGCCCCGATAATTATTAATATTGAAATTAGTATTGTTAAAATTTTTTTACTCATACTTATAAAGTATAACAATTAAATTTTCTATTAAGACAGCAGTTATGCACAAAACTATATTTCTTTAATCTTAGGATTCAAAAGACAAGTCATTGGCTGACTGTTATATATAACTCCTGTTGTTGAAACAATCTCTGTACAATGTACATAATAACCACTTCCAACTTCTACTTGATGTCCTTGATTAACACTTGCATCCTGATGTTCTTCACTGTTACTTTTTCTAATTATACAACTATAATTTTCAGGAGTATTCCATAAAACAGTACACATGTCAGTTGGGTTTTCTACAATAGAAGGAACCAGTCTAGCATCTAGATCATATGTTGAATTATTAGAATTTTTTAATTCAGTTGTTACAGAACAAGAGTTACCTCCGCAAGTCCAACTGTATTGGTAGTCGTATATATCAGTACCATTCGGTGTCAGATCTTCTATTTGAGTTTCATTTATTTGTAAGTTATCAGGAACAGTTGAAGCTCCGCTGCCATTCGTACATAAAAATCCTTGTGAGGGCAAAGCTTGCATAAATTGATTATTGTAAGCACAGTTTAAAGTATTAGTCTCAGACAAGATAACATTTTTAAAATCAATCCAACCAACAACATCAGAACCCCAGGCATAACTAGGATCATTACTATTTGAATTATTAATTTTAACACTATAATCAGGACTTATACCTGACATAGAAATCCAACCATCCCAGCCGTCTGTCCTGCTTTGCATAGAACTACAATTTCCATTAATTGTTCCTGAGCAAGCTCTTGCCCAACCTTGAATTTTATTATTATTAAAGTTAAATTTTGCATTTTCTTGTAAAGTACCAGAACCTATTGGAAAATCTGTAAGTCCTCCAAACTTTATCCAGCCGATATTTTCAGACCAAGCATAACCATTCAAAAACCCGTTTGAATCTATTTCAACAAAGTTATTTCCATTAGTTGTTGATGCGAAAGAAATCCAGCCGATATTTTCAGACCAAGCATAACCATATAATTTTTGATTTGAACTTTGGGCATTAGATTTTGGAATTTTTATTTCAGAGAAACCAAAAAAGGCAAAAAGGCAAAAAAGTAAAGAGAATAGTGTAATTATTTTTATATTACTATTTAACACTTTAAACATTATAACAAAATAATCATATTATAATCTTGGGAGTTATTAACAAAATAAAAAATCACCTCTGCATGAGATGATTTTTTATTTTAATTATTTATTTCTTTCCCGCTGAAATTTCCATAGCTACATTTGCAGGCACAATTGCATAGTGATCAGGTTCAATTGTAGCACTACCACGTCCTTGAGTCATAGATCTCAAAATTGTTGTGTAACCAAATAATTCTGATAGTGGAACTTTTGCGTGAATTGTTGTCATTCCATTTCCTCGATCATCCATTCCTTCTACTTGACCTCGTTTTGATGAAAGATTACCAGTAATATCTCCAGTAAATTCTTCTGGTACGATTACTTCAACTTTCATAATAGGTTCTAGAATAACTGGATTTGCTCGACGAGCAGCTTCTTGGAAAGCCATAGATGCTGCCAATTTGAAAGCAAGTTCTGAAGAGTCCACATCGTGGTATGAACCATCGTACAATTCTACTGAAACATCAGTGATTCTGTATCCAGCAACTACTCCACGATCAAGAGCTTCTTTGAATCCTTTTTCACAAGCAGGAATGAATTCTCCTGGAATTGCACCTCCTTTAATGTTGTTAATGAATTCGAAACCAGGTTCTCTCTTAATGTTTTTTGGAAGTTTTTCCAAGTTAACATCTTTTTCAAGAGGTTTAATTTTAATTTTTACGTGACCATATTGACCCTTACCTCCAGACTGTTTGATGTATTTATGTTCAGCCTCAGCGCTACCATTAATAGTTTCTCGGTACGCTACTTGTGGTTTACCAACATTTGCTTCAACATTAAATTCTCGTTTCATACGATCCACAATAATTTCAAGGTGAAGTTCACCCATACCTGAAATCACAGTTTCTCCTGTTTCTTGATCTGAAGTCACTCTGAAAGTTGGATCTTCGTCAGAAAGTCTCTTCAAAGCAATACCCATTTTTTCTTGGTCTGCTTTTGTTTTTGGTTCAATTCTCATAGAAATAACTGGTTCAGCGAATTCAATTCTATGTAGTTCGATTGGATTCTTTTCGTCACACAATGTGTCTGATGTTCGAGTTGTTTTCAAACCTACAGCTGCAGCAATTTCTCCAGCATATACAGTTTGTACTTCTTCTCTTTCGTTTGCGTGCATTCGTAGAATTCGGCCAAGTCTTTCTTTTTCACCGTTTGTTGAGTTGTA
>CAYYEF010000003.1:5255-6325 GCA_964470825.1 uncultured Candidatus Saccharibacteria bacterium
TTCAAAAATCTTTCCATTTGAGCGTCATCATTTTCTACAATTTTTTCTACAAGTTCTGCGTGATATTTTTCTACATCAGCTTTTAATTCTTCTGGAACTTCTTCTTCAACTACTTTGTTACCCATCTCACCTTCAAATCGGTAAGCTTTTTTCTTTAGTAGGTCAATAACACCCTTCATGTCCCCTTCTTCACCCCATGGAATTTGTGCTCTAACAGCATTAGGAGTAAGTCTTCTAATGATTGAAAGATATGATCTTTCGAAAGATGCTCCTGTTCGATCGATTTTGTTTATGTAACAAATTCGAGGCACTCTATATTTATCAGCTTGTCTCCAAACTGTTTCTGATTGAGGTTCTACCCCAGCCACACCGTCAAATACTACAAGTCCACCGTCTAGAACTTTTAGTGATCGCTCTACTTCAGCAGTAAAGTCTACGTGTCCAGGAGTGTCGATAATATTAAATCGACATTTATTTTCAATATTTGTTTTGTCTGCAACATATGTAGGTGTCCAGAAACAAGTTGTAGCAGCAGAAGTAATAGTAATACCTCTTTCTCTTTCTTGTTCCATCCAGTCCATGATAGCCGCACCTTCGTGCACTTCTCCAATCTTGTGTGATACACCAGTATAGAAAAGAATACGTTCTGTTGTTGTAGTTTTACCAGCATCAATGTGAGCGATAATTCCAAAGTTTCGAACTCGGTTTAAGGGATAATCTCGTGACATAAATAATTTATTTTTGATTAATTTTTAAGTTTTAAATACTTAAAATTTTGATAATAAAAAAGCGAAGGGTGACTTTGCTTAATACAGAAAGATTACATTAAATAGGTTTTTTTATCAAGCTATAAAAAATAAAAAACTTCTTGTGAGATCCCCTCGCAGACGAAGTCGAGGACAGAATCGAAACAAGAAGTTTTTTATTTTACCAAGCAAAGTGAGCGAAAGCTTTGTTTGCTTCAGCCATTTTCAAAGTATTTTCTTTCTTCTTAATAGCTTCTCCTTCATTTTTGCTTGCTAGAATAATTTCATCTGCTAGTTTTAGAGCCATTTTTCGGCCTTTTCCAG
>CAYYEF010000003.1:6425-36026 GCA_964470825.1 uncultured Candidatus Saccharibacteria bacterium
TGAGTTGAATTTAATATCTGGTTTTGCAATATTTCTATTTTTTACTGGTCTTCGCATATTATTTATTATTTAGCCTTTGGGGTTTTAGTTCCGTACATACTTCGTCCTTTTCGTCGTGTTTGTACACCTTCAGCATCAAGCACACCTCGCACGATTGTATAACGAATGTTTACGTCTTTTACACGTCCACCTCGTAGTAATACTACTGAGTGTTCTTGTAGATTGTGACCCATACCAGGAATGTATGCAGTAACTTCTAGACCATTAGATAATCGAACTCGGGCAATCTTTCGAATAGCTGAGTTAGGTTTTCTAGGTGTTTTTGTAGTTACTTTTGTACAAACTCCTCTTTTAAATGGTGATTCATAAAATGTTGGTCGGTTTTGAATAGTGTTAAAACCACGAGTCAAAGCAACTGCTTTTGATTTCGCTTTTGTTCTACCTCTTTTTCTTTTAACCAATTGATTTATTGTTGGCATATAGTGAGAGACACTTTAATATAAAATAAGAATTTATGCAAGTGTTTTGTAATAAATATTGTATTTTTAACTTTTAATTAATAACAGCATCATTAGTAGAAGTAGTATCTGAATCATTTGAGCCTGTTGATACTGAGGTTTCACTTACCTCATCTGTTTGAGATGTATCATCTGTTGAATTTTCTAAATCTTCAGAAATTATTGTTTCTATTGAAGAGTTTTGTTCAGAATTAGAATTTTCATCAATAATATTATCCTCTACTGAACTGTCTCCTGTATTAATATTATTTGTCTGGTTATTAATTGGAGAACCTGTATTAGCGCCATTTTTAATCAATAAATCTTTAAACTCTTCTTTACTTATACATACATCATCGACACAAACTTCACCATTAACATTAAATTTATTTCCGTCTTCAGAAAACCAATCTGAGACTACAGCCAATCTATTTGCTATTTCCTGCATACCATCAATAATAAATGGTATTAAACCAGTCATACCGACAGACTTAAATCCAGTATCGCTATCTGTAGATACTATTTCAGGAAAAACTTTTTCAATTTCTTGAGCAATGAAACCATATTTCAGAGAAGCATTTTCTTCATCTGTTTTCCACAAATATGAAACGGGTTTTAATTGATTCAATTTATCAAGTGATGATGTTATTTCTGTAATATCCTTTTTTAATCTTTGATCTGATGAACAATTAAGTAGTCCTGTTGAACTATTTAAAGTACAAGAAGTGGCTCCTGATGTTGTTTGAAATTTAGCAACATTTCCTGAACCATCATCTCCCACTACATGTAATCTATATTGTGGAGAAGTTGTACCAACACCAAGGTTTCCTGTGCTTGTTAATCTCATTTTTTCTGAAAAACCAGAGCCTGTTGAAGAATTGGCTGTAGCAAAACGTAAATCTTGAGTATTATTAAACATGAAATATGGACCGCTAGTTGTATCTGCGCCAAAACTCATAAATGTGCTTCCGCTTGTAATAGCTAATCTTGTAACACTACTGCTGTTTATTTGGAGATTGGAGCTTGGGGCAGCAACGCCAATACCAACATTACCATTTGAAGCAACTGTAAATATTCTTGAATTTGTTGAAGAAGATATAGAAAGAATATCAGTTGAGCCTGCTATTCCGTATATATCAAGTCTAGATGCTGGTGTTGTTGTTCCAATACCAACTCTACCATTTGAGTTTTGTAAAGTAATAATAGGTGAAAGACCTGCTCCACCACTATTAAGATTTCCAAGATACAGATCTGATGTGCCGTCTGGATTTATTCTAAGTGGCGCCCACGCATTTAATGCTGCATTATGACCACCAAGCCATGCTTGTGAGTTGTACTCACCCATAAGAAAGGCAACATTATCTCCTCCAGCAACAATCCTACCTTTCCATGTTGATGCCGAAGATCCGGTATCTCTAACATATAGTGCAATATTAGATGGTATAGATAATGAACCACCTCCAACCTTTAGAGAACCCAAAATATCTAACTTTGCTGATGGTGTTGTTGTACCTATTCCAATATTTCCAGTGCTGTAATAAATATCACTTCCAGAAGTCACCCATTGTGATGGAGTTCCTGCACTAATTCCAAGTGATGATGTTGCAACCCATTGTACTCCACTTCCTGTAGTTTGAAGAATTTGGCCAATAGTACCAAAATTGCCACTAACCTTAATACCTCCCGTAATATCTAAATCACCCTGAATAGATAATTTTGCAGATGGAGTTGTGGTACCTATACCAACCATTCCATTTTGTAAAATAGTTATTTTAGAAGAATTATTTGGACCAATCATTACTGAATTAGCAACATCGTTTGTTATATATTTTCCTAATATATAAGTATTTGAAGCTGACGATGTGTTATATGAACCATATATATACGCCTCATTGATATTAGAAATTGAATTATAATTTCCAGAAATAAAATTATATTCTCCTGAAATATTGTTACTCCTACCAAAAGCAGATGACTGGTAATCAGTTGCTCCTAATGTGTTTGATTCACCAAAAGTGATAGAGCCGTAACCTTCAGAACTATTATTTCTACCCACAGAAACACTGTAATCTCCTGCTGCGGAGTTACCATTACCAAGAGCAACTGAACTGTAACCAAAACCATCATTTCCTTGACCAAAGACAGATGAACTGTCTCCTGTAACCTCGTTATCATTACCAAAAGCACTTGAAGTATTACCTGACACTCTGTTGTAATGTCCAAAAGCGTTAGCCCAGTTATTTGTAGCTTCGTTACTTGATCCTATTGCTAAAGATTGATTCCCGGACGAATTATTATAGTGCCCTATAGATAAAGATTGATTTGCTGTCGATTCATTATAAAGTCCCAATGAAAAAGATCCATTATAAGAAGAGGTATTTGAATAACCTATTGAATAAGTTTGATTATCAGAAGATACATTATAAGATCCAATAGCAAAAGAAGTGTTACCTCCATTAGTATCATTATTATTACCAAGTAATAAATTACCTTCGTAATTATCACCCTGATCTAAAGAGGTATTATAATTACCGACAGCATAAGTATTATTATTTGATATCTTGTTTCCATAACCAAAAGCTCCTGATTTTTGACCTGAAACAATTTCATCTAAATTATCTCTGCCTGATTGAAAATCAATTGAATTTTGTCCTCTAGTTCCCCCAGATGTTGAACCTATAACAATAGCATTTGTACCTTCTTGCTTAAGATTAAAATCCCCAACAACAGTTAGAGTTGCGACACTTGTAGTAGTACCTAAAACTAAATTTCCAGAATTATAATAAATATCTGAACCATTATTAACCCACTGGCTAGAAATTTTATTATCCCATTCAGTAGTAGAGGCATTTGTTGGTATATTATATAAAGTATTTAATGAAAAGACACCAGTAGAAGTTGAATATTCGAATCCTACTATGTCAGTTGAAAATAAACTTAACACACTTGATGTTGCAAAACCACCAGAGGAAGATATCCCTGTTAAACCAGACCCATCCCCAATAAATCTTTGAGCAGTAACAATACCATCAGTGACATTAAAACCATTAGCATTAATATTTTTTGAAACAATTAGAGAATTTCCATTAAAATTACTTGAGCCGCCTGATATAGCTTCTTCCAAAGAATCATTATTACCGTCAATAAGAGATTCGGATTGCTTTGAGAGTTGATCTCTATAAACAACTTTTGAAACCCCTTTTTTAAGGTCTAGTTGAGATTCAAATATTTTTAATCTAGCTTCTAATTCATCTTTGGTTAACAAAGAATAATCGTATTCTTGATTTTTATAAATAATAATTGGTTCAGATGATGCGATTGATTCTTTTAGAGGGCTTATTTTTAATGTTTTTATTTCTTTTGTCTTTTTATTACTGTTTATGTCATTGTTTTTAGTTTTATTTTTAATAACAGCAACACTATTTGAATCTTTTTTGTATTTAAAATTTCCTTGGAATTGTGAGACTGAAGAGTAAAGCATTCCCCCGGCATGATTTATAGCGGAAAGATATTTATTACCAATTTTCTCAACATTTTTTATAATTAAATGATTAATTCCCTGTATATTTTCTATAACTGAATTTGTTTGGTCTAGAACAAATTCTGGAACTTTTTCAATATTTTGCTGGAAATTGCTTATTTTAATTTCCTTATATAAAACAATATCTGAATTTGCATGTACAATAGTAGGAAAATTTAAAATTAGTAACAACAGTATTATATTTAAAAAAAATTTTTTATATACTTTATTTTTTTTAAATTTTAAAAGAGGCTTTATTTTCATACAACAGATAAATACGTACTTAATTGTATCAAATAAAAACACTGAAAATAAATAAATAATGTGGAAAACTATATATATTTTAAATTTTAATGCCTGTTAAAATTTCAGTTACAAAAATAATCAGAGGAGTAATGTATTGCCAAATAAAGAAAATAAATATTAGTATTAAAACAATACTATATGAATCAAGAAAATTTCTAATTTTTTGAGTTTGTTTAGGAAATAATCCAAAAAGAATTTTTGAACCGTCTAACGGAGGTATTGGCATAAGGTTAAATATAGCCAAAACAACATTAATGAGAACAACTACTAAGGAGAGTTCTACGAAAGATTTATCTAGATTTAAATAAGATGAATAACGAATCAAAAGTCCGAAGATAAGAGCAATAAATAGATTTGACAAAGGTCCAGCAAAAGCCACTATTGCCTCCCCCCATCTTTTACTTCTTAAATTATAGGGGTTGTAAGGAACTGGTTTTGCCCATCCAAACATCAAACCTCCTGGAATAATAGCCAAAATAAGCGGTAAAATAACCGATCCTAATGGATCAATGTGTTTTATAGGATTTAAAGTTAATCTACCAGCATATTTTGCAGTCACATCTCCTTGCATCAAGGCAGCATAACCATGTGAAACCTCATGTACAACAACAGAAAAAATAAGAATCAGAATTTGAAAAATAAAACTTATATCCATAAAATCATTTTAACAGATATAAGCTTTTGATTAAAGTTTGAATTTTTTTATTAAATTACAAAATATAATTAATATTAAAAGGGTGGCCGGAAGACAAACTATGCCAATATAGGTAAATATAATCATATTGTTCATTCTGATGTAAATTTAAATGAGTAGCAATAAAATTTTATTTAATAAACAATAAAATATTTATTAAATTTACGTTAGCTATTTTTTATAATAAAACGCTTAATGTATTTATCTGGAAAAATATATTCAAATTTCTTTTATTTTTTTCTGTTTAGGCATAATCATAAATTATGTTTTAAAGATATCTTTTATTTACATAATTATACTTATTTTAAGTTTAATATTTTTAATACCTTTAACTAATAGAAAGTATTTAATATATACATATTTAACTATTATTTTATTAGTGATTGGATTTATCAGAGCTGATTTTTCTAAATACCAATCACAAATTATTTTTGATAATAAAAAAGTATATGAATTTACAGGAAGAATAGTGGCAGAACCTGAAAAAAGAGAATCTAGCAGAAAAATTATTTTTCAACCCGAAACAGAAAGTGGACAAAAAATAGATTCTGATGAGAAAATTATTTTAACAGTTAATCCATCAATAAATTTTAAATATGGAGATATTATTTCTGTAAAAGGAAAACTTCAAAAACCAGAAAATTTTCAAAGTGAAAATAAAATAGAATTTGATTACATTAATTTTTTAGCCAAAGATAAAATTTTCTATCAAATATATAGACCAGAAATTATTTTAATTAAACAAGAAAATTCTTTATTTAAAAGCTTATTTTCTTTTAAAGAAATTTTTATTACTTCAATAAATAAAATATTACCTTCTCCACACGCAGAATTAGTAGGAGGAATATTGCTTGGCTTAAAAAGCTCTCTTGGAGAACAACTTGAAATTGATTTTAGAAGAGTTGGTCTAATTCACATTATAGTATTGTCTGGTTACAACATTACAATTATTTCTGTAGCCATATTAGCAATATTATTTTTTCTGCCTATCAGAATAAGACTTCTAACAGGACTTGTGGCCATATCACTTTTTGCAATTATTGTTGGTGCAGGAGCGACTGTAATTAGAGCTAGTATTATGTCTACAATAGCGATAACGGGTCAGTTTTTTCATAAGACATATGATGTTAACAAAGCACTTTTTATTGCAGGAATAGTAATGGTTTACATAAATCCATACATTCTAATTTATGATCCATCTTTTCAATTATCTTTTTTAGCAACCTACGGATTAATAAATTTTAGCGAAAAAATAAAAAATCTAGCTAAATTTATACCGGAAAAATTTGGATTTAAAGAAGTGGTCGTATCAACTATTGCCACCCAAATCGCTGTCTTTCCTCTTTTAGCTAAAATGATTGGAGAAATATCAATAATTTCTATATTTGTAAATATTATAACCTTACCAACCATTCCCCCTGCAATGCTTTTAGGATTTTTAACAGGAATAACGAGCATGTTAAATATAAAAATTATCAGCTTATCAATTTCATTCTTAGCTTTTTTAAATTTAGACTATGTTATTAAAGTAACTGAATATTTTTCAAGAATACCTTTTGCAACTGTAAAATTACCTAATATTGACTGGTTTAGAATAATATTAATTTACAGCTTTATTATAATTTTGTTCAACTACAGTCCAATTCAAATTAGCAAAAAAATCTTCAATGTACTGAGGTTTACCACTTGGCCAATAATCACCAACAAAAGAATGTTCCCACATATCCAAAGTCAAAACAGGAACCATACCTGTTAGATGTCCTAAGTGCTGTTCATCAACCCAAGCATTCAATAGTTTATCCGCACTTTTATCATAAAAAAGAATAGCCCAACCAATTCCCCGGGTTTTTGCTATTGTTTTAAATCTAGTAAGCCAAGCCTCGAAACTACCCCACTCTTTTTCGATTGCTGATTTCAAAACACTGTCAGACGATAAGTTTTGAGAACCACCCTCTAAAGAAGAGAAATATAATTCATGATTTTTCATTCCATCAAATTCAAATCCGAATCTTCTTTGAGTTTCAGATAATTCATAAGCTCGATTTTCATCAGAACCAATTTCTGCAATTTTACTTAAAATTAAATTGGTGTGTTTAACATAACCTTCATATAATTTTAAATGTTCTTCAATATTTTTTTGTGAGATTCCCTTTAATTCTGGGATGTTGAATTGTTTTGGTTGATACATATTTTGAGTTTATTTATTTATAATCATTAATTTTAACACAACTTCATATTATAAGGGTATAATTTTATAAATTATGATTAAAAATTGGACCAAGAAACAATTTATTTATATCTTAAGCTGTATTATAGCTCTAATTATTGTTAATTTTTCAATATATTTTCAAAACCTTAATAGTGGAAATTTATTAAAAGTCTATTTTTTAGATGTTGGTCAGGGTGATGCTATTTTAATTGAAACACCAAATGGAACTCAAACCCTAATAGATTCAGGTCCAAATAATAAAATTATTCGCGAACTCTCAGAAATATTACCTTTCTTGGATAGAACTATTGATATCATAATCCCAACTCATAGCGATCTTGATCATATTGGAGGTTTTCCCGAAATTCTAAGGCGTTTTAATATTAAAAATTATTTTGATTCTGGATATATTGATAATGACGATTTAAATAATGAAATCAGGCTACTTATTCAACAAGAAAGTGGAATAATAACTGGGACATTTATTAGAGGTGGAAATATTATTCTTGATAAGGAACACAATATTGAATTGGAGATTCTCTGGCCAGAAGAAAATTATCAAACTACCGAAAATAATGATCGTTCAATTGTTGCACGTCTTGCATATGGAGAAACTAGTTTTCTTTTCACTGGTGACGCTAGCTCTGATATAGAAAAAGTTTTGATAGAAAATGCCAGTTCTACAGATAATAATATCAATCTTCTCGATGTTAATATTTTAAAAGCTGGTCACCATGGTTCCAAAACATCTAGTAGTCTAGATTTTTTGGAAAAAGTTTCTCCGGAACTCACTATAATTTCAGCAGGAAAAGATAATAAATTTGGACACCCTAATAAAGAAGTTATTGATAATTTAAATAGGGTTGGGTCAAAAATAAAAAATACTGCCGAAGTTGGCAGAATTCTTATAAAAAGCGACGGGATTAATTATTGGATAGAGGAAGAAAGTTTATTTAATCAGACCAGCTTTTTTCAAAGTCTTATACGCACCATTCTTGTTAATAGTTCGTAAAGCGTTTGTTGATACAGTAACTTTTACAGTTTTTCCTAGTTCAGGCACAAAAATCTTCTTTGATTGAAGGTTTGGATATCGTCGTACTTTTCCTGTTGGATTGAATTGAGTAGCACGAGTTCGGTTTGAGTAACCGCCTCCTACGATTGATTTTTTACCTGTGATTTGACATGTTTTTGCCATATTTTTGAAGTAAGGGTTATATTAGCATGATATTTTTAAATTGCAAGAGCATTTAAAGATGAAATCTACTTAATTCCCCAACTTTTTAAAATATCTAATTCGTCTTCTGGTGAAACAGCTTTTCTAAATTTGGCTCCAGCACGACCCTTAACGCGAACCTCGCATTCTGCCCAGGTTTTATGTTTTTCAAGTTTTCCATCAACAAAACTTAGGTATGAGTAGGCTTTTGAATTCTTACTAGCTTTTTTAAATTCTTTTTTATCAGCAATGACCTGAGCTTCTGTAGGTTCAGTTAAATCAATTTTATATTCTGATTTTGGACCATCATAAAAAGCAGGTAAAACATCTGTAGAAAGTGTGGTAGCTAACATATCAACCCTATTATTCCCTGCAGTTGAAGCATGTCCCTTCACAATTCGCCACTCAACGCTCCGATCTTGAACCAATTCATATAATTCTTGCCATAAATCTTTATTTGAGACAGGAGTACGTCCCTTAGTCATCCAATCATTAACAATCCAGCCTTCAACCCAAGAAGTGATTCCATTCACCATATAACTAGAATCTGTAATGATTTTAACTGAATCGCCAATTTCAGTTTTTTTTAAAGCTTCTACTGCTGCCTTTAATTCCATCCTATTGTTTGTAGTCTTTTCTTCATATCCACCAATCTCTAAAACATGCTTGCCGTCTGTAATAACCGCCGCATAACCACCTGGTCCAGGATTTCCGCTTGAAGCACCATCAGTATAGATTAATTTTTTCATCTGATTATTTTATCATATTTATATTTGAAAAAATTCAAATTAATAATAAATTGACATAAATCAAAAAGCCTGATTATGTATTCATTAGTCGCACATCAATAAAGATATAAAAATGTACAATGTAATCTTTGAATATAGCAAAAAAACAGGTGCATATTTTGGAAATAGATTTTGGACACACTTTAAATCAAAACAGGAATTTAATACTTGGTATACGGAAGAATTTAGACAGAAGCAAATTATTATCGAAGAAGGTGTAACCAAAGAAAGATGTCTTCAGTTAGTTCGAGAAACACCGATTGTATGCAGGATTTCTGCAATCATTCAAGAATCTTGTGATTTTAAAACAGGAAGATTAGATTTTGAAATTCTAAGAATAAATATCTTGAGCCTATATTTATTAAAAAGTAATCATTAAATTAAATCGTCAAATATTGACGATTTTTTATTTCTACAAAACCTCTACGATTCGCATACGAATTTCTTTTTTATTCATAAAATAAGATTCTTCTGGAATAACAGCAATAGTAATTTTTCTAGAACCAGTGATTTTTTCAGCTATTTTTCCATTATCAAAAAATTTAATAGCTGGCACTTCTAAGCCGCGTGAATTTTTAAAAATAATTTTCAAATGCTCTTTAGCTTTTCCAAAAATTTCACTACGATCATATTCAGTATCTTGAATTAGAAAAATTGGTTTTTCATTTCCAATTCCAAAAGGCGCTAAATTTTCTAGAGTTTTAAAAAAAACAGAATTCAACTCATCAACTTTTAAAAGTCCGTCTACAATCAAAATCTTTTCTTCAATATTTTTATGAGTAACTTTTTCAGCAGCTTCTTCTAAGGCTTTCTCAAAATCAAAAACTCCTTTTTCAGAAATTACAAAACCTCCAGCCATTTCATGACCACCAAAAGCAGGAATAATTTCACTTGAAACTTCTTTCATAACTTCTACAACATTTAAAGAACCATTTGAACGACAAGAGCCTTTAAACTCTGAACCTTCCCCTTTTCCCCAAAGAAAAACTGGAACATTATATTTATCCATAACATTATTAGCCACCAAACCTAAAAGCGAAGGTGACCAATTTGGATTTCCTCTCACAATCACTTTTATTTTTTTCTGTAAATCAAGTTCCTCAAAATGTTTTTCTAAAATTTTGTGAATATCACGGGAAATTGCAGATACAGCACCCTTTCTATCATTATTTATTTTGGTTAAATGTTTTACAGCAATATCAGCCTCAATAGGACTATTTGTTGAAAGTAATTTAAAAGCAATTTCTGGCTCACCCATTCTTGAAGCAGCATTAATTTTTGGAGAAATTGAAAAACCAATATCATCTTCATTTAATAATTTTTGATTTAGTCTGGCATCTTTTAAAAGACGAACCAATCCAACCCTAGGAGATTTTCGCAAAACCAATAATCCATATTTAGCTAGAACACGATTCTCACCAATAAGAGGTACCATGTCAGAGAGAGTAGCAATTCCTACCATATCAAGTAGCCACTTTTCCCATCCAATTGGAACTTTTTTAATTTCTTTATGATCAATTTCTCGACCACGAGCGAGCAAGGCTTGTACTAATTTAAAAGCCACCCCACTACCACACAACATTTTTTCTGGATAATAACAATCTAATTGTTTTGGATTGATAATTGCAAAAGCTGGTGGAACTTCTCCCGGCACTTCATGATGATCAGTTATTATGACATCAACACCTGAATTCATCGCCTTTCTAACTTGTTCAATATCAGCAATCCCGCAATCAACAGTAATGATTAAATCAACTTTTTGCTCTATTAAATAATCAATCGCTCCGAAATTAATTCCAAAACCTTCTTTTGTTCTATGAGGAATATAGTTTATAAAATTATCAAAACCAGTTTTCTTGAAAAAATCATGTAAAATAACTGCGGCTGGAATTCCATCAGCGTCATAATCACTATAAATACAAATCTTTTGGTTTTTTGACAAAGCTTCAAATATTCTACTTACAGCTTTATCCATATCCTTGAAAAGAAAAGGGTCATTTGAATGTTTCTCAAAATCAGGTGAAACAAAAGCCTCAACTTCTTTTTTATCTTTTATATTAATATGAAAAAGATGACGTTTAACAAAATCAGAAAGACCGACAAAATGATTATCTAGTTCAACAGGAGGATTTTCTCTTAAGACAAATTTAACCATGGCTAGCATTATAGCATGCTCTTAAAAACGGTTTTTGATACAATTTAGACATGAATAAAAAAACAATTTTTGAAAAAGTTATTAGTGGAGAATTGCCTCATTATAAAGTTTATGAGGATGAAGAAACTTATGCTTTCTTAGATGCTTTTCCCTCATCTTATGGACATACTTTAGTTATACCTAAAAAACCATATAAAAATATTTATGAGATACCGACAGATTTAGCTGGAAAAATTTTCCAAAATGTTCAGAAAATTTCAGTGGCTGTGAAGAAAGCAGTTGAGGCAGATGGAATTAATATTGTTATGAATAATGAATCATCAGCAGGACAAATTGTTTTTCATGCCCATATTCATATCATTCCCCGTTTTGAAAACGATGGTGGATATCAAGGCAAGCGTTTAAATTATTCAGAGGGCAAAGCTCAAGAAATCGCCAATAAAATTATTGCCAATTTATAGGATTAAAGAGATTTTAAAATCTTTATAAAAATATAAGGATTCAAGCTTGCACGACCAATTAGTAAACCATCCACTTCACCTGACTCTATAAGTTTTTTAGCATTTTCCTCATCAACACTACCACCATAGATAATTGGAATGCTCAAACCAATTTTTCGATCAAAGATTCCAACTAAAACTTTTTTAATAAAAAGATTCATTTGATGTAAATCATTAGACTCTACGGAATCATGACCCTTACCTATTGCCCAGACAGGTTCATAAGCAATATACAGATTAGAAATATTTTTTTTATTAAATCCATCTAAGCTTTCAATAATTTGTCTTTCTATAAAACGTAAGTAGTCTCCATTAACATCTCTTCGCTCTTCTCCAACACATAAAATAACCTTTAAACCTTTATCAATAGCTGTTTTTATTTTTTTAGAAATAATATTGTTTGTTTCACCCAAAGAACGTCTTTCTGAATGGCCAACAATAACATACTCTGTCTTTAAATTTTTAATCATCTCAGCAGAAATTTCACCTGTAGATTCCTGATTTATAGTAGATGATACATCTTGAGCACCAAATTTAAATTTATTACCTTTATATTTCATAGAAAAATCGGTAAGGTAAATATTTGGGGGGCAAATAACAATTTGATCTTTAACTTTTTTAAGATCAGCTTTTTTCAAAATAGAGAATATCTTGGTGGCCTCTTTTAAATTAACTGGGTTCATCTTCCAATTAGCAACAATAATTCTTTTTGAACTTTTTTTTGCAAATACTTTTTTAGACATGAAATAATTATAGCACTTCCTCCCAACTTATCATTTCATAACTTTCACTAGTCAATGGGAAGTATGGTGGTGGATTATATAGGAAATTAGAATCATATTGTATTTGCCTGTTTGTATATCCTGTATTATCAGAATATGCGAATCCATAACGATTTTTTGATGCAATCATTCCATATAAAGTTAGAGAGTTTTTTACATGATTAGATGAACAACCAGGATAAGTATTGCCACTTTGAATGTATGAGGGTCTATAGTAAAAACGGCCTATCCTTCCATTCTGTGCGATTAGAGCAGCATCAATCCTTAGATTATTTTCACTAAACAAACCTGTTGTAATGTCTTTTTGTGCGATTAGAGCAATAGAATCACTTCCCTCATAATTTGAGTAAAGCAGATTATTATTAACAATAATATTTTTTCTGTTAGAAGAAATATCAGGAAATTTTCCTGCTGCAATTGTGATTCTAGCACCATTAATTTTACCCTCTACCCAAATATTATCTTCCGCAAAAATAACTCCATTTGCAGGAAATGAAAAATTACCTTCTAAAGATTCTGTTTTTATAGACCAGGTTCCCCACCCATCTTGATTAGAAACATTTTGACAACTTGGATCTGGAACATTTTCAAGAGCAGTAACCTTATACAAATCAAAAGTATCATTTTCTTTTAATACAATTTTATAACCAAGCGCCCCGGATTCACTTAAATAATGTCCGCCATTTTGTGCTAAATCTTTTAAAGCTGAAAGATCATTAGTTAAACCAGCAAAATCAATTGAAGGAACTGGAAAATCTCTACCAGCCATAAAGATATCTGATCTGTTTGGTAACTCAGATGGTGGTAAAGGATCAATTGGATTAACGTGAGTATGAACTCCAAATTCCTCAATGCCGCCATGATCAGGATCATCATAAGTTTCTCTAGCACTCGTTACTAGGTTATGCGCAATACCATCAAACCTAATTCCTCCATTCGAATGAATTGGTCCGAAGACTTCTGTACCTTGTCCAAAACGTAAATCAGAATCAGAAGCAAAAGCAAATTTAGCAAAAGAAGGTTTAGCAAACCTTACCCTAATTGTTTTTGTTAGAGCAGGCCTATCATTAAGGAAACCGGTAGATTCTACTGTTAAGAAATTTGATTCATTGCTTGGCGGAATAATTGTTAGAGAAAACGTACCTATAACATTACCATTTGAATCAGAAAAATCATGTAAATATGGACCAGTAGAAGTTCCTTGACCATCATAAAAATCGTTTGGGTTATGAGCTAAATGCCAACGATAATATTCAATACCGGACTCTGCAATGTGGAAGGCTTGTTCTTTATCTAACAAATCTCTAGAGGTTTTAAAGACTATTCCAAACCAAGAAGTAAGGGCTACGATTATAGAAATAGCAATTACACTAAAAATTAAAGTGCTGGTTAGAATAATCCCCTTTCTTTTATTTAAGATTTCTATATTTTTATTCCTTTTTAAAAAAGCATTATTCATTTTATCTATTGTCTTTTAAATTTCTAATTGAAACTTGGGTCTGAGCAATCATGGGCGCAGGATCTTTATAAGGATCGTTATCTATTTTTAAAGTAATCTTAATCAATCTTACGTCTGAAGGATTAATTGGAAAAATAAGCGGGATAGTTGATGTTGATCCATAATAATTAGAATCGTAATACTCAAAAATATTTTCTGAGAGAACACTATGAACAACCTGACTTATTTGTTCATTATTTAAATCATAATAATTAGAATCACCCTCTGGTTTTATTACACCTTTTTTAAAAATATTTCCATCTAAAAAATACCTTACTCTTTCTATTTTTTGATCTTCATCAATATTGCTATAAAAAATAAGAGTAGAAGTTCCGGCTTGTTCTATTGGATATGCACCCCCTTGAGATGAAACTGCGCCACGAACTTCATTTACAAAAGGTTTAATAATTTTTTTTGCTTCATACTGATTATTGATACCAGTTTGAATGACTCTATTTAAAGAAAAAATATTTGATTGAAAAGCACCAATCGCACCAACAATAACAGTTAAAATTGTCACAGTGATAACTATTTCAGGTAAAGTATATCCTTTTGTAAAATTTCTATTTATCATGGCGTCATAACGGCATTATACATTTGCCAAGAATTATTAATTTGGATGTTTTCAACAGAATATGTTGAGTATCCATCCCTTGTAATATCAAGAGAGTAATTTCCACCAGATAAACCCTGGAACAAAACTTGGCCGAGTGGATTACATCCTGTTGTATATGTGAAAGCAATATTACTCAATTCAGGAGTAACTGAAGAATCATTGCTATTCATAAATATTTTATATCTTAAATATCTAATACCTTGATGTGCATTAGAGATTGATTGCCCTGAATTAGAGTAGTAAGTATTTGAGGTGCCATCTGGTCCAACAAAATTCCAAGTAGTTGTAGCAGTTAAAATTTCATTTGTTGCAATCTGCATCCTAATACTTGTGCCATAAGGTTGATCTACGTTTTCCCAACTAAATGATGTGAGATTTGATTCAACACCAAAATCAAAAGTAGATGATATTAACTCACCCTGAGAAACATAGTTGTCCCCTAATTTTCTTAGACGAATAATACCTCCAACTTCTGAATTTTCAATTCCGCCATCTTGTATAAAATATTTTTTAGCATCAACAAAATTATCCTGTCCATCTCCAAGAGACCAGTCTGTTTGATATACAAAACCCTTTCCTGTAACAAGAGTACTGGTATTATTTGTAGAACTTTTAATTTTTACATAAGCATCAGATAAAGGTAGGCCTGTTTGCCCATCAGTCACTTGAACTAAAAGGGAGTTTGGATTGGCAGGTTTAAGAATTAAATCAATATTTTGTTCATTATTTGGATTTAAGACCAAAGGAAATAAGTTACTTGAACCAGCCAAATCAAAAGAGTTATCTAAAATTTCAAATAAATAATTATCCCACTCAAGTCCAACAATATCTCTTATGCCTGAAGCGTCGGTTGTTTTATTTTTATCATATTTTAAAACCCCTTCTCCAATAGTCTTAGAGCCGAATATTCTGAAATCAACATTTGAAACAGGGGCACAAATATCATTCTTAGTATTTACAGATAAATTACTTAACTTATCTATAAAAAAACTTAATTGGGTAATTTGTCCAGAAATAACCGTTGCGTCTGGTTTATTTGGATTTAAGACCTCAGATATAGAATGTGTTGAATCAGTTGAATAACCATCTTTGGTTACAGTTATTTTATATGCGTTTGTGCCAGTAGGAGCATTTACTATTTGAAATAGTCCGCTCAAATTAGTGGTTTCATCAATATCAATAGTTGAACTACCTTGATTATTTAATATATTAATATTTGCTCCAGAGATTGCATTTCCATTTGCATCAAAAACTCTTACAAACAAAGCGCCATTATTTCCTTCTGTTTCCAAAGACTGTGGTGAGACTCGAGTAACATATTTAATTTCTTCCGGATAATTACAGTTCTCACACTTTAAAATAAATTCAATAATTTTATAATCAGCTGGAGAAGTATCATTTGGATTACCCCCAATTTGCCCATCAAAAGGATCATCTATATCTTGAATACTGGCGGTTACATCAAAAGAAATTCCATCTCTAATTATTTTCTGCACCCTAGGAATTGAACCTGATGGAATTCCATCAATAATTCCGACTTGGACATAAGGTAAATTTCTGACTATTTCTATTTGTTCATTTGCAATATTTGCAGCAAGAGTTTTTGTTTTTAAAACACTTAAAACTTTTAATATTTGAGTGAAGCCGCCATAGATTGAAACTGCCACAAGCAAAAAAATACTTACTGAGATTATTGTCTCAATAAGACCAAAACCTTTTTTATATTTTAAAGTTCTTTTAATAGAAAAAAACATTACAACTTTATTTTATCTCTTTTCAAATGTTTTGGAAATTACTTTATAAGATTTTAGAAAAGAGATTCTGGTTTATTAATTTCTTTTAGTAAAAAATCAACTCCTTCAAAATCTTTTTTCAAATCATTCATCATGTTGTTATTGTATACTGCCACTGCTGGATGATATAAAGGAAGAACAAAAACTTTTCCAAAAGAAAATTGGGCTTCAAAACTTTTACCATGAATTTTACTAATAGAATCAAATTGTTTATCAAGACCATATCTTTTCATAATATATTCCATTGAAAAACGACCGAGTGTCACAATAATTTTTGGTTTGATAATTTCAATCTGCCTATCTAAAAAAGGAGCATAAAGATCAATTTCTTCTGGCTTCGGATCTCTATTATTAGTCGGTCTATCTTTTACTATATTTGTAATGTAAACATCTTTTCTATTTAGTTTTATATGAGCTAATAAAGAATCTAGTACTTGTCCCGATCTTCCGCAAAAAGGTCTACCGGTGGCGGCTTCATTTTTACCTGGAGCCTCACCAATAAAAACAATTTCAGTATCGTGAGAACCTTCTCCAATTACAGGATATGCATTATTTTTTATTCTTTCTTCGTACAGAGGAGATTGGGCAAGATTCCAGACCTCATCTCTTATTTCCTTCAACTTTTCAGATTTAGACATGTAATAACTATATCTTATCAACCAAACTATACATAGGAGAAATCATTGAAATCGCAAAAAATCCAACAATAGCACCAACAATAATCATCAAAAACGGTTCGACAATTGTAGAAAGATTTTTTGTTTTTTGTTCAACTTCTGATTCATAAAATGATGCGACTTTTAGAAGCATGGGTGCTAATTCACCTGTTTCTTCACCAACCGCAATCATTTCTGCAACAAAAATTGGGTACAAATGTATATTTTCTCCAAAGACTTTTGAAATCGGTAATCCTATTTGAATATTTTTTTCAGCCTTAATTAAAACTTCTTTATAATATGAGTTTTGGACAACATCCTTAACAATTTGCAAAGCTCGAACAAAAGGCACGCCAGCGGACAAAAGTGAAGCTAAAGTTCTAGTAGTTCTTGCGGAATTAATTTCTTTTACCATTTCTGAGATCATTGGAATATGTAATAAGACCGTATCAAAAAACCTTTTTCCAGTTGATGATTTTCCAAAAAGATAAATTAGGAGAGATGATACAATAATTATTAAAACTGAAATTATTGCATTATTTTTAATAAAATCACTAAGCCCAATTATAAATTGAGTGGAAGCAGGTAATTCAATATTCAACTCTGAAAATGTCTTTGTTAGTGTTGGCACAATATAAAGCAACATAAATACACCGATAACAATCATTGCCCCGAGAATCACACCAGGATACACCATTGCACCCTTTATTTTTTTATTCAAAGCATACTGCTTTTCCATCTGATCCGAAACAACATTCAAAGAATCAACAAGGTTTCCCGACTCTTCTCCAGACTGAACCATTGAAATAACTAGCGTTGAAAAAACTTCTGGATAGTTTTTTAAACATTCAGATAAAGAACTTCCTTTTTTAATTTTTTCATTTATTTCAGATACAATTCTTTTTAATTTTTGATTTGCTGTTTGTCTTTCAGTAATAGTTAAAGCTCTTGAAAGAGAGAGTCCTGCATCAATCATGGCTCCTAAATTTCTAATGAAAATAATCTTTTCATAGGTAGAAACTCTTCCTATTTTTAATATCTTAGAAAAGATAAATTTAATGTTTTTTTTGTTAAGGGTCTCAGCATGAATTAATGACAACCCTTCATTTTTTAAATCTTTTCTTAAAATAAACTCATCTGCAGCAAAACGTACACCGGTTTTAACTTCTCCATTTTTATCTATTGCTTTATATTCAAATTGAATTTCACTCATAAAATTATTCTGAAATTACTCGATACACTTCCTCAATTGTTGTGACACCTGTAACAGCTTTGAAAATACCATCCTCTATCATAGTCAACATTCCCTCTTTTTTTGCTTGGGCTGTTAATTCTTCACCAGACTTTCCTTCCATAATCATATTACGAATTGTCTCTGAAACTTGCATAATTTCATGTATACCAATTCTACCTTTATACCCCTCATCTTCGTTAACAGTATTTGGCTTATAAAAAGGAATAGTTTTCCATGTAGCATCTTTTGGAACAGCTTTTTCTATTTTTAATTTTTCTAATAAAGAATCCAAATCTACGTTTTTAGCCAATTGTTCTAATCCAGCTTTGGTTAAGAAATATTTTTCTTTATTTTCATTAAGTTTTCGAACTAGACGTTGTGCAATAATTACCTTAATTGTTGAAACTAATAGAAATGGTTCGATGCCCATATCAATTAAACGAGGAATAGTTCCTCCAGAAGAATTTGTGTGCAGGGTTGAAAGTACTAAATGGCCTGTAAGAGCGGCATTGACAGCAAGACCTGCAGTTTCCTTATCTCTAATTTCTCCTACCATAATAATATCTGGGTCCTGACGAACAAGTGATCTTAAACCTTCAGAAAAAGTAAAACCGATATCAGGCTTAACCTGGGTCTGATTAATCCTTTTCATTTGATATTCAATAGGATCTTCAATAGTAGAAATATTTACATCAGGCTTATTCAAAAGATCCATAAGAGTATATAGAGTGGTAGTTTTACCAGAACCCGTTGGACCGGTTGTTAAAATCATACCGACAGTCTGATTAAGAGCTTTATGAATCCTCTCTAATCCTTCACCGTGGAAACCAAGACTATCTAAAGAAAAACCGCCACCTCCCTCTCTTAAAATACGCATTACCACTTTTTCTCCATAATATACTGGCAATACAGAAACACGAAAGGAAACTTTTTCTCCATCTAATTCTGATTTAAAACGACCATCTTGAGGTAACCTTTTTTCATCTAATTTTAAATTGGCCAAAACTTTTATTCTGGCAATAATAGCAGAGGCAGTATTTTTAGGTAAAGTCATTGCATCATGAAGCAAACCGTCAACTCGATAGCGGATAATTAACTCTTTTTCTAATGGTTCAATATGAATATCAGAAGCACCCTGTAAAATAGCATGTTTTAGCAAAGTATCGACTATCTTTATGACAGGCAGATCTGTAGCAATTTTATTTAAATCCTGGTTTTCAGATTTTGAATCAAGACTTTGAGTTTCCTTTTGAATAATATCTCCGAAATCAGCTTTTAGACTTTTTTGATACTGAATAAGAGCCTTTCTTAAGGAATCAGTAGAAGTTAGGCGCGGCTGAATTTTAAGACCGGTTTTTTTTCTAATAAAATCAATAGAAGCCAAATCATCAGTATCAAGCATTGCTACCTCTAGAACATTATCTGTCTTTTGGTAAGCAATGATGTTGTTCTTTCTGGCGATTGGTTCAGGTATAAGTGCCAAAACTTCTGAATTAATTTTTTGATCACTGATATCAATAAAAGGAATTCCTAGAATATAGGCTTGAACTTTTTTTAAATCGTCTTCTGCAATTTTTCCTTCACTTACCAAATAATCGCCAAAAGACATTCCACGATCAATCGCATTTTTTACAGCATCATCAATATCGGTTCGAGACACAAGTCCCGAATCCACCATAAACTCTTTTAGCTTATCTTCTTCGATGTACATTCTTATATTAAATTATATCAAAAGAAAAATTTATTGTCTGTGTAAAAATTTTCAAAAAGTTAATAAATATTTATTAATAAATTAATTATTTTAATCTTTTTCTAAAAATTGACTATATGTATAAAAATGATATTATATAGAGCACAAGTAGTTCGCCACTCGCCGGCGGGCTAATTTTTTTAGAAGAGACTCGGCCACATTTTTAAAAACAGTGTGTCGAAAATGGCGAATTAATACAATTGAATATGTTTGATTTAAAAGTAATTAATGCCGTTCTTGCTCAACTTGAGGAAGAAAGAGGTATTCCAAAAGAAAAAATAATAGAAGCGATTGAAATGGCTATCGGTACTGCTTATAAAAAAGAGTACGGGAAAAAAGGTCAAGTCGTAAAAGCAAAATTCAACTCTGACTCAGGAGATGTAGAATTTTGGCAATCAAAAACTGTTGTTGATAGAGATTCTATTATTATGGAAGACGAAGAATTTCCAGAAACTCCAGAAGGAGAAATGCCTAAAATTCGCTTTAATCCAGAACAACATATCCTTATCGATGATGCAAAATTAATCAAAAGAGGCGTAGAAGTTGGAGAAGAAATGATTTTCCCTCTTGAAAAGAAGAGTGATTTTGGTCGTATCGCAGCCCAAACTGCAAAACAAGTAATCACACAAAAAATTCGAGAAGCAGAAAAAACTTCTGTTATGTCAGAATATGGTGAAAGAGAAGGAACTATTGTTTCAGGAACTGTTGAAAGAACAGAGCGTGGTAATGTTTATCTAGATATGGGCCGAGCAATTGGTATGCTTGGATACGATGAACAAATTCCAGGTGAAAGATTTCGCCAAGGTGAAAGAGTGCGTGCTTACCTATTCCGTGTAGACGAATCACCTAGAGGGGTCTTTTTGAAAGTATCTCGTTCACATCCTAAATTCTTAGAAAAGCTTTTTGAAGCAGAAGTTCCAGAAATTGTTTCTGGTATTGTAGAAGTTAAATCCATTGCCCGTGAAGCAGGAGCGCGTTCAAAAATCGCTGTTAAATCAAACGATGACAGTATTGATCCTGTTGGTTCAATGGTAGGTCAAAGAGGCGTTCGTGTTAGCACAATCACTTCTGAACTTGGAGGTGAAAAAATCGATATTATTGAATGGTCAGAAAATCCTTCAGAATTTATTGCCGAGTCTCTATCTCCTGCTAAAATTCTTTCAATTGATATCGATGAAGAAAATAAAATTGCAAAAGTAACTGTTGCTGAAGATCAACAATCTCTAGCAATTGGAAAAGGTGGTCAAAATGTTAGACTTGCAGCTAAACTAACTGGATGGAAAATCGACATTCAATCATACAAAACAGATGCAATGGTAGAAGCAGAAGCAAAAGAATCAACAGAATAATTATTAAAATTAACTTAATCTAAAATATTATGAATTTGTGGCACGAAATTTCATTAGGAGAAGATGTTCCAAATACAATTAATACTATTATTGAAATTCCAGAAGGATCAAATAATAAATATGAAATCGACAAAGCAACTGGGTTAATTAAACTGGATAGAGCTAATTACTCTAGTGCACCATATCCTTTTGATTATGGTTTTGCTCCTCAAACTCTTTGGGAAGACAATGATCCTCTAGATGTTGTAGTCTTAACAACTTTTCCATTACATCCAGGAATTTTAGTAAAAGTTCGTCCAGTAGCTGTTATGGAAATGATTGATGATGGAGAATCAGATTATAAAATCATTGGGGTTCCATCTGACGATAAACGCTGGGATGATACCCAAGATTTAAACGACTTAAACAAACATAAAATTAAAGAAATTGAACACTTCTTTAAAACTTATAAAGAACTAAAAGGAAAAAGTGTTGTTGTAGAAATAAATGGTATAAAAGGCAAAAAGGAAGCCATGGAGGCAATAGAGAAATCGATTAAATTATATAAAGAAAAATTTAATAAATAGTATTTAAAACACCCCTTTAAAAGGGGTGTTTTTCAAATTAAAATTAAATTTTGATATAATTAAATTATTATTAATTATTGTTAATTAATTATGAAAAATATTTTAATCATATCAACTCTATTTTATTGCTTGTTACCAAATTTAACATATGCTCAAAACCCCAAAACAAGTGCAGATATTTTAAATAAATTTCAAAATAAAAAGGAAGAAAATTCATACGAATCATACGAAAATAAAAATACTGACTGGAAAAATAACACAGAAAAAAGAAGGCAAAATATACAGAGCAGAATTTCAGAAAAAAGAATTGAATTTCAAAACAAACTAGAAGAAAGAAAGAAAAACATAGCGGAAAAAAGAGTTAAACTAGAAGAAAAATCTGAAGAAAAAATAAATGAACTTTTAGAAAAAATATACTTAAAATTTAGTAATTTAATCGGAAGATTAAATATAGCAGCAGACAAACTAGAAGTTAAAATTAATGATTTAGAAAATGAAGGTGTTAATGTGACAAAATCTTCAAAATTACTTTACGAAGCAAGACAAAAAATAGATACGGCAATGTCTGAATTAGGTGCATCTAAAATAGTTTTAGAAAATAATATTAAAAATGAAATATCAAAAGAAGACGTTCGTACAATAATTGAATCAATGAAAAAATCCATAAACGAATCTCGAGATGCTCTTATTGAAGTAGTGAAATCATTAAAAGACTCTAATATAGAATAACTATCATGAATAATAACCAAGACACAAAAATCTCAATTAAAAAAGATTCTGGTATAGGTCCAATTATAGGATCTATAATTATAGTAATTCTTATTGTTTTGGGAGGGTTATATTTTTGGGGTTATGTAATAAAAAATAAAAGTATAAAACAAATAGATCCAAAAGAAATAAAAGATAATGATATACTAAATATTAATAATGAACTTAATAAATCTGATGTAAATATTATTGATTCTGAATTACAACAAATTGATTCAGAAATAGACTCTAACCTAAAATAAAAATACTGAGAAAATTAAAAACCATTATCATAAATAGTGGTTTTTTAATTAAACTTTCTTTTTTAAGATTTTTAAGTTAAACTCGACACACTATGTCTGATAATAAAAATTATAAAATCCTTAACAAAGAGGAAAAAAATAAAGAATTAACAACTGAGATTGAAATATCGATTGATTTTATTGAGAGTTTAAGAGAAAAAGCTATTAAATCAATTGGTAAAGAAGTTGAATTAAAAGGTTTTAGAAAAGGAACAGCCCCAGATAAAATGGTTGTTGAGCATGTTGGAGAAGCAAAGATTTTTGAGGAAATGGCTTTTGAGGCAATTAATCAAATACTGCCAGTTATAATGATTGAAGAAAAAATCAACTCATTGACTCAACCACAAATTTCTATTACAAAAATAGCTCCTAAAAATCCAGTAGTATTAAAAGCTTCTTTTATTCTGATGCCAGAAATAGAGCTAGCTGATTACAAAAAAATTGCAAAATCAATAGAAAGAAAAGATGGTCAAAAAATTGAAGATAAAGAAATAGAAGACTATATTAACTATCTTCGTAAATCAAGAGCAGAATCTGAAGCTCTAAAAAATAAAACTACCGGAGAAATTTCAGATAAAGAAAGAGCAAATAATGACTCAGAAAAAGACACACAAATCTCAGAAAAAGAATTGCCTGTATTTGATGATGAATTTGTAAAAACTCTAGGAAATTTTAAAGACGTAGACGATTTCAAAAATCAACTTAAAGAAAATATGTCTGCCGAAAAAGATAGACAATCTAAAGAAAAAAGAAGGATTGAAATTATTGAGAAAATAATTAGCGAATCAAAAGTTGAGCTGCCAGATATCCTGGTAGAAGAAGAGTTGGATAGAATGGTTGAGCAATTCCGATCCGATATTAGAAATTATAGAATGGAACCAGAAGACTATCTTAAAGAAATTAAGAAAACAGAAAAAGATCTTAGATCAGAATGGAGAACAGATGCAGAAAAAAGAGCAAAGATGAATTTAGTTTTACCAAAAATTGCACTGGAAGAAAAAATAGAAGCCGATAAAGAAAAAGTTGAGCATGAAGCTCATCATTTGGTTGAACATCATAAAGTTGATGAAGTTAGAGCAAAACAATACGTAGAGTATGTTTTGAGAAATGAGGCAGTACTAAAATTTTTAGAAGAATTAAATTAAAAAATAATTTTAAAAAATTTTTAAGAAGCGATGCAAAAATCATCGCTTCTTTTTTTAATTAATTTATTTTAATAAAATAAAAATCAGTGAAATTAATCACTGATTTATACTTTCAACTTTTTCAAGATATCTGAGAGAGATTTCATTTTGTATGAAAAATCCTCCCCTTATCCAATCATCTCTTTTGATAGAAAAAAAGAATGTTTGGTGATGAACAAAAAAACTTTCATCCTCTTCTTTAACCTCAGCCAAATATTGACCTGGCTGAATTATAATTTTTTTATTTTCTGTTTCAGAAATTTTACAAAAAGCTGTAAATACTTTTTTGAAATCAATTAGAACTTTCATCTAAAAATTAACTCTATCACAAAAACAAAATAGTTAATCTTGCCAAATAAAGATAAATGTGTTAATGTTTTTTAAGTATGTTCCAAACAGCAGAACCCGCAGTCAGAAAATCCGTAGCTACAAGAAAACCCAAGAAGAAGGAAATTATTCCCTTCGATACCTCTGTTAAAATATCAGATGGTGCGGATGAAGTAATTCTCAGCTTCACGGGAACTTTCGAAGGCAGCAAGCAAAATCTTGAAGCTCTCGAATTTGCCTTCATGAGCCAAGTCATGAAAGGCAAGAAAAATGTTCGCATGAAAATCCTGGAGACTTTTCATGCTAACGGGCACAAAGCCTTCCTTGCAAAAGCAGTGCATGCCAATGCAAGCAAAGTTGGCAAGAAAATAATCATCGATGATTTTGGTTTCTGGAGTGATGTTTCTCACATCTTCCACAAGAACTAATATCAAAAAAAACAAACCACTTTCAGAAAGATTATCATCGAGTATGAAAGTGGTTTTTATTTTTTTATAAGGAAAAAATTTTGTGAATTAAATTTAATTTAGTTTATTTTTAGAGCAGCTAAAATTGCAATTGACGCTGTCTCTGCCCTTAAAACAAAATCACCAAGTGAGTAACTTTTTATATTGTACTCTGAAAAAATCTCTTTATCTTTTTCAGACCATCCACCTTCAGGACCGACAAAAATATTTAGATTGGATATATCTTTTATTTTCTTAATATTAATTTTTTCTGTCGAAATATCTAGGTAGAAAGTTTCACTTGGTTTCAAGCTAGGCAAAACTTCAGATAGTTTCACAGTTTCGTGAAACTTTGGTAGCCACACTTTTTCAGATTGTTCCGCAGCTTCTTTGATAATAATTTCTGCCCTTTCTCTCTTTAAATTAATTTTTTCTGTTCGATCAGATATAACCGGAATGAAATTATTAGCACCGAGTTCTGTGCATTTTTGTAAAACCCACTCAGCCTTGTCTTTCTTTGGAATTGAAAAATATAGATTAATCGTGTTTGTATCTTGTGGATTTGATTTTACTTTTTCTTTAGAAAAAATTGATTCGGATTTTAGAATTATTTTAACTTTTACAAAATACTCTTTACCTGAACTATCTAATAAAATCAGATCATCGCCCTTCTGCAACCGTAAAACGTTTTTTATTTGATGAATGACATTAGCATCGGAGACAGTGATCTCATCCCCAACCTCTTTAATATTAGTCACAAAAAATCTATGTAATTTCATATATCTCGATTTTAGAGGTTTACAGAAAAAAGGCAAATCGATTTTAAGCCTGTTTCACAGTTTCTAAATTTTAGAACTTCTGAAAAAACCAATTATAATAAGCCAAAACCTAAACTTCTAAAATTTAACTTTGGAAATCTGTATATTTGATTTATACCCCTACTTCTTGTAAAGTTTTGGTATTACTTAAATTTAAATTTTAAACAATATGATTATTCCAACAGTAATAGACAAAAGTCAATTTGGAGAGCGGGCATATGATATATATTCTCGTTTACTAAAAGAAAACATAATTTTCCTAGGAGGACCGATTGATGATCACACCGCAAATTTAGTGATCGCTCAATTACTCTTCCTTCAATCAGAAGATCCAAAAAAAGATATCAAACTTTATATCAACTCACCTGGTGGTTCTGTGTCTGCAACACTAGCAATGATTGACACAATCAACAATATTAAAAATGATGTTTCAACTGTATGTGTTGGTATGGCAGCTTCAGGAGGAGCTTGGCTTCTATCAGCAGGAACTAAAGGAAAAAGATTTGCATTACCAAATTCTGAAATAATGATTCACCAACCACTAAGTGGAACAGAAGGTCAAGCATCAGATATTGCAATCCATGCAGAACACTTACTAAAGACTAAAAAAAATCTTATCAAGATGATGGCGAAACATACTGGACAGCCAGAATCAAAAATTGAAAAAGATGTTGATCGAGATTTTTACATGTCAGCAGAAGAAGCAAAAAAATACGGTATCGTAGACAAGGTTTTAAGTTAGAACTTTTTACAAAATAAAAATTAAAAAACATGCAACTACTTATAGTGCTTCTAATTGCACTTGCCGCATGTCTAGCTGGTATCGCCATAGGATGGTTCTTGAGATTTATAATCGCTCTTGGTAAGAGAGGTTCAATGGAACTTGAGATTAAAGAAATGATGCTTTCTGCGAGAGAAGATGCGGAAAAAATTCTAAGTGAAGCTAGTGATGAAGCAAGTGCTTTATTAAAAGAAGCAAAAGAAGAAATAAAAAAAGAAGAAGAGAGATTACAAAAAACTGAAGACCGTCTAATCAATAAGGAAAATTTATTAGACCGAAGACAATCTGACATTGATAGTGAATCTGAACTTCTAAAAGAAAAAGATAGAGAAATTGAAAAAATAGAAGAAGACTTACTGGAAATAAAAAATAAAAAGATAGAAGAACTTCAAAAAATTTCAAAATTAACAAACGATGAGGCTAAAGAAATTTTAATTAAAGAAATTGAAAATCAATTTGAAGAAGATCTGAAAATTAGAATTCAAAAATTAGAGTATTCAAATAAAGAAGAAATTCAAAAAAGAGCAAAAGACATTTTAGCAACAGCGATTCAAAGATTGGCCACAAATGTTTCTAGTGATATTTTCACCAGCATTGTAGATTTACCAAGCGATGAATTAAAAGGAAAAATTATTGGTAAAGAAGGTAGAAATATTAAAACTTTTGAAAGAGCTACCGGGGTAGAATTAATCATAGATGACACACCCGCAATAATTACAATTTCTGGTTTTGATCCTGTTCGAAGAGAAATTGCTAAACTTGCTCTTCAAAATCTAATTGCTGATGGAAGAATTCAACCAGTTAAAATTGAACAGATGATCGATAAGGCTCGTGAATCTATTAATCAGATAATAAAAGAACAAGGAGAAAAAGCTGCATTTGAATGCGGAGTTTTCAATCTTGATCCAAGAATATTATTGATACTAGGTAGACTTCACTTTAGAACAAGTTATGGTCAAAACGTACTACAACACTCTATAGAGATGGCACACCTAGCAGGTATGATAGCCGAGGAAATTGGAGCTGACGTTAAAATTGCAAAGGCTGGTGCCCTACTCCACGATATTGGGAAAGCAGTTGATCATGAAGTTTCTGGATCTCACGTAGAAATAGGACGTAGAATCTTACAAAAATTTGGAGCTGATGAACAAATTATTAAAGCGATGCAAGCTCACCATGAAGAATATCCTTTTGAAACAGTCGAGTCTGTAATTGTATATGTGACAGACTCAATATCTGGAGGAAGACTGGGTGCAAGAAGAGATACTATAGAAAATTATATTAAAAGACTTGAGGATTTAGAGGCTATTGCCAATTCTTTTGAAGGAGTTGATAAGTCATATGCTCTTCAGGCAGGCCGTGAAATAAGGGTTTTTGTGACACCAGAAAAAATTTCTGATATAGAATCTCATAATTTGGCTAAAAATATAGCCAAGAAAATTGAGGATGAATTAAAATATCCTGGTGAAATTAAAATAACAGTGATTAGAGAGAACAGAATTATTGAATACGCAAGATAAGATTAATGGTGTCAAATGGTTGCTTTAAAATATGGCTTCTTATATAATTAATTAGCTGTCAAAAGCAGCTATTATCACTAATCGCTAGCGTATTAATATGAATAAAGCAAATCTAGTAGAAAAAGTTCACGAAATTCTAGGAGGAACAAAAGTTCAAGCTGAAGAAGTAGTGAATGCAATCTTTGATACAATCACAGGTTCTTTGAAAAAAGGAGATGATGTATCAGTAGCAGGATTCGGTATTTTCAAAGTAAAGGCTCGTGCAGCTCGAGAAGCTCGAAACCCACGAACTGGTGAAATGGTAAAAGTGCCAGCAACAACTGTGCCTAAATTCCAACCAGCAAAAGCTTTGAAAGAAGCAGTTAAATAATTTCTCACATTTAATAAAAAACTCGATCAGTGATGGTCGAGTTTTTTATTTTATTGATTTGCCGACTTTATCTATTTAATAATTCAAAATATAATTATCAAACTCTTGCTGAATTTTTTTAGTTAAATTACCAATTTTACCATTCCCTATTTTTTTATTATCTATTTTTACAACTGGTAAAACTTTCTTATTCGTAGCAGTGATAAACACTTCGTCAGCAGTAAATAACTCCTTTTCTGAAATATCTTTTTCTATAATTTTAAATTTATTTTTAATAAGTAAATCTATAACAACTTTTCTAGTAATGCCGGCCAGGATATTGTTTTTAGGTGTGTAGAATATACCTTTTTTAATAATAAAAATATTACTAGTAGAACATTCAGAAACTTTACCATCTTTCAAAAATAAAATTTCTGTAGCGTCAACTTTTCTTCTAACCGGTTCGAGTCTAACAGCTTCAATGTAACAAGTGGATTTTGATAAAGGAAAAGGTCTTAAATATTCAGAAGTGATAAGCTTTATTCCTTTTTCAGCATAAGGTAAATAATAATTTACAAGTGGCTCAATTAAAATAAATAAATTTGATTTTGTTGAAAGTAGTCCATCTGTCATATTGCCACCAGTCATCAAAATACGAAATGATGCTTCTTTCATTTTATTAAGTTTCATTAATTCATAACAAGCTTTTTCAAAGTCTTGGAAACTTAATTCGAATTTTAAACCAATTTCTTTTAAAGAATTTTTAAAACGAGCATGATGTTCTTTGGGATGAAAAAGTTTTCCATTATATGTTCGAAAAAAATCAAAAGCCCCGTAGCCGCGAACAATCCCTAGATCATAAATAGGTAGAACTGCTTTATTTAAATTAATAATTTTGCCATTAAAATAACAATATTTAATCATGCGGTAATAATAACAGAAAGTTATTTTTATAAAAAGAAAACCCCGCCAGCATTACCTGTTACAGGGTCTTTTTATGA
>CAYYEF010000003.1:36126-45698 GCA_964470825.1 uncultured Candidatus Saccharibacteria bacterium
CTTCCGTCTCTTAGGGATTTCTTATACTCGATATACTCTTTCTGAGAAACCACCATACCATTTATTTGATAGAACATAGATTCTTCACCCCCTTTCAAAAGGGTCTGACGGTTATAGTATGCTTTTTTAAATAAAATGTCAAGATATTTTGACATATTTTTATTATAATAATTTAAAATGGCTTATTTTAAGGTTATTTTTAGTTTTTAAGAGTTTATTAAAATAAACAATAATAAAAGATTGTTCGGTAGTTTAAATTAATTTTTGTCAAAAAATATTGACAAATTAATTTATAATGCTATCATTACCCCAGAACGTCACCGGTGAAAAACACCTTAATAAAGTGGTGACGCACAAACTTACATGGAGGATAAAAACATTATGGGAGATAGCGAGTAACCCCGGAACAAGTAATAACCTCTCAACCAACTCACCGAAAAATGATTTAGTTGAGAGGTTATGAAAGTTAAAGGATTAAAAAATCTATAACCCAGATATGAATAAATCTTGCATGTAAAAAAGTACAAACACTCGAAATAGTACATAAAAATGGGAGACTTCGGAGATTAAATCAGAAGAAAACCACCAAACAAAACGTTTAATATTAGGAGAAATCCGGTATTAGACACCACACAAAAAGGACCGAGGTGTTTTAAACAGCACCCGGTCCTATTTTTTTAGCCACATATAACTATTTCTTGTTTTCAATAATATAATTAACTAGACTTTTTATAGTATCTGCAATATCCTTACTTTTTACATAAACAGAGGTTAAATTATTTTTCAAAGAAGAAAGAATTACAACATCACCTGAAATTGTAATATCTGAATCAATCGGATATCTATTATGATCAAACTTGACTCTCTCTGTCATATCACTAGCAACAATCTCCCCTTGTTTTTTTGTATAAATTGCCCTAGAAAACATCTTTTTCTTGTCTTTTCTAATTTTAAAGAATTTTTCTCTTTCTTTATCAGAAAAAATTTCATCAAGCAAATCTTTTGAATAAATAGAGTAGAACTTTTCACCATCTTTTACATTAGTATAAAATTCTTCAAGAGAACTGATGATACCGTCTCTACCTTCATATATTTTGACAATTGGTCTTTGGCCAGACTCTCGGGAAATAGCTTTTATTTGAGGCAATATATCTTTCAATTTTTTCTCTTGTTCATCAAACATTAATTTTCTTCTCTGTACAAAAGTTTCTAATCTTTCAGGAGATTCGGCTTGATATCTAACTTTTTTATCGATTTTCACCTCACTAACTAAACCCTTTTTTGCTAATTCTTCTAAAATAGGATAAACGGTGGTTCTATTAATACCTGTCTTATTAGCAATATCAATAACTGAATCATTATCAACTGTTAAAAGATAAAGATAGACTCTTGCTTCTTTATCAGATAAACCCAAGTCTTGTAAAAATTTTTCAAACATATTAATAGTATATCAAATCATTTTTAATATTAAGAAAATATTATTTATATTATTAAATAAATAATTAAATTATAAGATTGGGAAATTGTTATAAATATTAATAAAAATTTGACAAAAATTAAAATTAGTGTATAAATATATTTGAGCGGTTACTTATAATAAATAAAAAATTACACCAATTACACTAAATGACAACAATCGATCGTCTATTTTTGGAGTGGGGTGTCCGAGAGACATATCCAATCACCGAGGAGGAATTCTATTCTCTTCTCAAAGAAGAAGGCGAGAAAACCTGGATCATTGAAAATGAAGACAATGGTGACGGCACTTTCACCAACGAACTTCAAATTAATGAGCATAAGTACAGGATTATTACCTCGAAAATGCTCGGAAAAGTGCTTGCCGAACCTGAATAAGGTTCGGCTTTTTATTTTTAAAAGATTATTTTTTATAAATCTTTATAAAGAAGCGTATTCAAAAGCAAAATTTGCAATTTTAGTAGCTAAATTTTCATTCATACCAGATCTTTGTTCTCCAACCACCATAAGAGCAATCATGTTATGCAATTCCCTTCTTTTAGTTTCATAACCTAAAGTATTAGATCCGTCTTTATTTGAACTTTTTGAAAAATAATTTTCACTATCTTCTCTTAATCTAGGATTAATAATTTCGGAATTTCTTACCAAATTAGAATATCCTGAACAAGCATCTTTTAATCTTTTCTCTGCAATACTACCCTTAAAAGGAGGTCTGTTTGGAAAACCATATTTTCTCCACAATTGTTTTAGAGCTGGATCCGGTTCATTTTCTATTTGAGTCCCCAAATCAAGTGATTCTAAATTTTTCATGTGCGGGCAGGGAGAATCGAACTCCCGTCTACTGCTTGGAAGGCAGTCATTCTACCACTAAACCATGCCCGCATTAGTGAAATCTAGTCTAGCAGAACTTTAACATAAATTCAAATGAAATTTTTATTAAAAAAGCTATAATAATCATATGCCTTTCTTAGTAAGAATAATTCTACAAAGAGCCCTAGCGCTTATGCTAGGTTTTTTAGCTTTTCTAGGAATAAATCCAACAATCCCAACAAATGAACAAATAAATCAAATTGAAAAAGAGCAAGAAAAAATTGTTGAAAACATTTTATCTGACTATAACAATCAAAATCTAGACCTGAATAAAGATTTAATAAAAGAAATTATTACCCCAAAAGAAAATCTGGAAAATGAAAAAAAACAAAATTATACAAAAATAAACCAGACTACAAAAGAACAAGTGTCGCCCACTTTTGAAGAAAAACCTCTAGATATAATTATCGAAACTATTGTTGATAACATAGAAACAAAAGATCAAAAAGAAATAGAAATAGCTAGCGTATTAGTAAATATTATATGTACAGAAAGAAAAGGAAATTACATTACCGTAAACACTGGTAGCGGCGTAATAGTCTCACCCAAAGGGGTAGTAATGACAAATGCTCACGTAGGACAATATTTTCTTTTAGATAAAGATCTTGATGATTACAGTTGTGCTCTATACCAAGAAAACATCCCAACATATGGATACCTAGCAGACTTACTTTATATATCTCCTGATTGGATAAAAGAAAATCCTGATGTCATTACAAGCAAAAACCCACGTGGTACTGGTGAAAATGATTATGCACTTTTATATATTACAAAAAATACAAATCCCGCCCTTTCAAAACAAAAACGGTTTCCATATGTAAATATAAATACTAACTACGAACCTGAGATTGGTGACCAAATCGAAATCGGCGGATTCCCCGGAGCTCCTGAAAGTATAACTGATTTGAATCATACTGTAGGATTAAAAACTGATCTAAGTTCAATTAAAGATATTTTTACTTTCAATCAAACTACAATTGATGTAATTTCAACTGGTGCAACTAAAGTAGCAGCGCGAGGCGCTTCTGGCGGAGGAATTTTTAAAGACAGCTCTTTAATTGGTTTGATTGTAACAACCGGTGGTAATGGATCCAATTCTTATATAAATGCTATAACAACCAATTACATCAATAGAGATTTAAAAAAAGATTATAATATAAGCATTTCAGAATTGCTTGATAAAAATTTAGAAAGTGAGAGTGAGAATTTCTGGAATCTTTATGGTAAAGACTTAGCAAAAATTATTTTAGCTAAATGGTAATCATTTTTCCTGAGTTGTAATTTTAATCACTATATCAAAATCATCTTCTATCTGAACTTTATTCTTTTTATTATGACCACATCTTTGACATTCGTGCAGAATAATATATTCACCACTTTTCATTTCAACTTTAATAGGTTTCATTAATCCCCCACAATCAGCCGCACGATCCCCAGGATGAATATCAACATGTTTTGACCACAAACATTTTGGGCAATGATTTGTATAACCATTTCCTTCAACAGAAAAACTGCATTTTTCACAAATAAAATTTTCGGTAGTACGTTGAAATTTTTTAGATGGGGTTGTCATTAGGTTTAAAGTATTAACTTTTATACATTTAAATTAAACTATTTCTAAAATAAGTAAAGAAAAAACCGCACATAGAGGTTCGAGGTTAGTCGAACATATGTGCGGGTTGAGATTAAGGTTCTAGTTTACGAAGCCGGAATGGCGTCTTTGACAGCAACAAGGCCCTTACCGCGACCTTTGCCTTGGCGGCCGCCGCGAGGTTTGAGCCCCTCCATAACCAGCTGGACCAAACGGTCGAGGCTAATTACAGTTGGTTCAACAGCGGAAGCCGTTTTGGTACCATTGTAAAGCTGAGTTGGTACCCCTTCATGAAGATGCCAATTTGGAACCTCTTTCAAAGTTCCCTCCCGATCGAGTTTCAGTTTTGACACATCCACTCCTCGAGCTTTGGCTTCTTCCGCACGAATAAGGGCCACAACATTGTTGAGCCAGATATTCCTTTTAACATTCGTCATGATTTTGACGTTGCCTTGAGAATCCTGAAACAAAACAATATCGTAACCGAGTTTCCGTGAAGCCGGCCCAAGCTGAGTATTATCCGAATTAATCACGACCATTTTGACGGGGCCGCGATAGGATTCGAACTGAACCACTTTGCCCGACTCTTTGATTTGGACCAAACCCTCTTCAAAGCGACGCTGCTTGGCCGCCAGACCCTTCTGCCCTTTTTCCATCCAACTCTTGGCGAACTTCTCGTCGATCATCTTGGCGATGATTTTCGATCCGTTTTCCAGATTGAATGGCATCCAGGGACACTCGCTTTTTTTATAGCGAGCATTTTTTTCGGACCAGGCCGCCTTAGAATCAGACAACTGCAGGGCATCAACCTCTTTCGAGATCTTATCCCAGTTATCCGACTCGAACCGGACGATCGAAGTGAAGAGAGGTTTGAGCCACTCATACACTTCCTCGACAGGGGTTTTGTCATGAAAGTTCATTCCCTTCACAACCATAGCGATATGATTCGCCACTCCCTCCGTTCCGTGCCGATCTTCGTGCTCCACCTCTGACAGAAGCTGTTCGAAGCAGCGCTCCCGACCAATGGCCAGGAAATCTGCAACGAGCCGAGCCGAACAGGTATAACCCTGCTTGCCGTGTTCATCGAAGCGGCTTCCACCACACCCAACAAACAAGGCATCGGGAGAATGCGTTTCGGCACTCATCCCTTCCGGCCACACTCCAATTGTGAAAGTGCCAATCTTGGCACCATTCAAATCAAAGCGGTGTTTGCCATATTCCCGCAAAAGGAATAGGGCCAAAAACTCGTCGAGGTGAGGATTGTCGTGCATAACGACTTGATCAATTTTCTTCATCTAACTATGCCCGCGTTATCTTCGGGACTTTATTTGTGGCAGTTATCTGCCGTGTAAAAGAACTTAGCCTTATCCGTTTTCACAAAGTGAGACGGGACTAAATACTTTTATAACAATATCATATTTAACACTATTTGTCAAATAAAAAAGACGGTCTTTTAGAGCCGTCTTCTGTGTCTTCTTTCTTTTTTCTGAGCCTCCTTTTTAAACTTAGAAGGGACAGGGATACAAGTTATCAAAACCCTTTCATGACTAAAAATATATAATTTATTTTGATGAACATAATAAACATGGTTTCTGTCATGTTTAAAATATTTTCTATCAACCCAAGACTTCAACTTTCCTTTTAAATTTTGTCTTGGAACCCCTTCGAGAAAAGCAGTGTTTGCTTTATGTCTTGCTTTATCACCAACCTTACCCAACCTCTGCTTCATTCGTAAAGAACTATGAGAATTAAGTGCAATCAAAATATATTACCTCCTCTACTAACCCTACACCTCTATTTTATTTTTTACAACACCCTTGAAAAAATAATCTGAGACTTTCTTTAAAATAAAACTTAGACCTAACAATAAGAACAAATATAGAAATGTTGCGAGCCATGCTGGTAAAAGCTTATATAAAAAATCATATCTATACATAATAGGCCAATGTAACAAATAAATTTCATAAGAATATATTCCAAAAATAGCTAAAAACTTAAGCTCATATTTTTTTAAGACAAAAATTAAAATAACAGAAAAAACGGTAGCTAAACTAATTAGTTCCTCAACATAATATTTTTGACCTACTCCAGAATGATAAGCTGTATATAAAAAGACTGAGACGGTTAAAAAAAATAAGAGATGGTAAAAAAACTTTATGGAAATAAAACTAAACACTTTCTTTACTTTCAATAAAATTAAATCATTATGAATTAACCAATAAAACAAAATTCCGCATGGAAATGCGATTAAATGCAGTTTATATAAATCAATAACTTCTTTAAAAGATTGTGGCTTTAAATAAACTAAAAAATATCCCAAAATCAAAAATAATATAGATGATAACCAAGGATATTTTTTATTAAAAATCCAAGGAAACAAAAGATAGTAAGATAATATAAGAGTGAAATACCACAAAGGAGAATTCAAATCAGAATACATATTAGCTTGGGTAAAAATTCCAAGAAAAGTTTTAATGATGTAATTTGTTTGATAAGAAATATTCAAAAATATATGATCTAGTAAAAAGAAAACACTAACTACTAACCACATAGGTATTAATATTTTTAGAAGTCTGTTTTTATAAAACCCCAAAGGTTTTTCGTTTTTCTTAATACTTGTTGCAGTCAAACCGTAACCAGAAAGGAAAAGAAATAGATTGACTCCCACTCCCCCAATTATTGATAGTGGAAAAAGAAACTGAGTATCTTTAGATAAAAAATATCCTATATGAATAAAAATAACGGCTAAAATTGCAAAACCTTTTAATTCTTGAGTTAGCGAAATTGGAAAAATATCTTTTTTGTCCAACTTTCTTACAGACAAAATTAAGGTTAACAAAAATATTGCAATGAAAATATAAGTCTGTTGGACAGGATTATTTATTAATATTTGCATATATAATATTAGCCCATTCTAAATAACCTTTTTCAGAAGGATGAAAAAAATCTGAAGAATAGTGGTCTCCTACCTTTTTATATTCTGCGGAAGTTTCACTATATATATCAATATATTTAATATTGTATTTGTTTGATAATTCTTTTAATACTTCATTGAATTCTTTCGTTTTCCAATCAAAATAATAATTATAAGGGAAAAGTAAAAGTTCTGGACTACCAATAAAAGGAATACTTATTATGTAAATTTGAGATTTAGTTTCTTTTGTAAGTCTTTCCAAAATTTCCTCATATGATTTTCTAAATTCATCCTTTTTTATATTTCCATGAATATCATTTACCCCAACTAAAATTGTTATTATGTTTGGTTTTTGATTTATTGTTTGTTCAAGAATTTTTCCATTAAGATCTTTGACTCTTAATCCTGGGAAAGAGGCATTTTTTAAAATAACATCATTTCCGCCTGAGCTAATTTTTTTAGCGATTAAAAATGGAAATGATTGCTCATAAGAAGAAACTCCGACTCCTGAAGTTAAACTATCCCCCATCGCCACATAGACAATATTTTCTGGATTAATACCATAACCCAATAAATAAGTTCCTTTTTGATCTGAAGATTTTAAGGCGGCTTGACCAATCGTATTATAAATATGTGTGTAAGAAAGATTTAGATAAATTCCTATTGTTATAACCAGGAACAATAAAATAATTAATCCTAATTTTTTCATTATGGTCGGAGCGCCGGGATTCGAACCCGGAGTCATCTGCTCCCAAAGCAGACATGTTAGCCGTTACACCACGCTCCGTATAAATACAAAATTCATTGTATAAGTTATTACAGATTAACATTTTTAACAATAATATCAATTATTTCAAAGATTTTAATCAAAATTTATATTTTCTATAATTTCAACATTATATCTAAATCCCCCATCATAAATAGTGATTATTATTAAATCTAGCTGGTAGGCTTCCTCTTCTATATTATTTTCAAATAAAAATTTTTCAGCCACCAACCTCATTTTTCTTATTTTATTTTTATTAATCTTCTCGGCTGGATTATAAAAAATACTATTATTTGTTTCATGAATAATCTCCTTTTGTGTTTCACGTGAAATAGTCTTAACCTCAATAAAATGAATATTTGGATCCTTATGAGAAATAATATCTATTTCTCCTACCCTATCTTGAAAATTACGTTTTATTATATCGTGTCCGAGTTGTTCCAAGTACTGACAGGCCAAATTTTCACCGTTACCACCAATTTCTTTGTTTTTATAGCCATTTTTTATATTTTTATTACCCATGTTTCATAAATAACACAATTATTATTAAATAAATATAAAGAACATGTTTCACGTGAAACAATTTATATTAGTCTTTTATATAAAAATAAAAAATAAGGCTTTAAATAAAGTTTTTATTTATTTTAAAGACTTTTAAGACAGTATCTATTGTTGTCTTTTATTAACATATCCCCATAGTTATCCACATTTTAGTCCTTTATATACAGGAAATGATGTATTTAAAAACAAAATAGCACCCTAATTTGGTGTTATTTTGTATAAAATATATTTTTGTGCGGCTAGGGAGAATCGAACTCCCGTCTCGTCCTTGGCAAGGACGCATTCTACCACTAAACCATAGCCGCAATATGTTGAAGAATTATAAACCTTTTATAAAAAACTTCAACTAATCATTAAATTTTATTAATCTTTTATATGAATTAATTCCGTAAATTTATAATCATTTATGTAAACATACACAAAAGAAAGGACCATTGGTATTAAATATGACCAAAAATGTTTTATATCAAAAGTCCCAAAAGTAAACATGTCTGTCAAACTCCATACACCACGCCAAATATAGATCAGGGCAATTCCAGCCAAAATAAGGTTTAGGTTAGGGTGTTTTTTTAAAAAAAATCTAAATTTCTTCATGTTATATATATTATTTATAAGCTAAATACTGTTAAATAGTACAACAATAATTAAGATTGTGCACCTGCCAGGATTCGAACCCAGAATAACGGTTCCGAAGACCGTTGTGATATCCATTTCACCACAGGTGCGTTTCTGAATCATACGATAAATATGGCTAAAAATCAAAGTTTATACTAGAATGAAAACATGAACATAGACGCAAAAATACCAAATGTTATTCGTGAAACAGCAAAAACCCTTGAAAATAAAGGTTTTGAAGCTTTTCTTATTGGTGGTTGTGTCAGGGATCTAATCATAGGAAGAGAACCTAAAGACTGGGATTTAACAACAAATGCAACTCCTGAGCAGATTCAATCTATTTTTCCAGATTCTTTTTATGAAAATAGTTTTGGGACAGTTGGAGTAAAAACGGGAACTGAAATAGAAACTTTAAAAATTGTTGAAATTACACCATATAGACTTGAAGGGAAGTATAGCGACAAAAGACATCCTGATTCTGTACAATTTAGCCAAAACATAGAGGATGATATTAAAAGAAGGGACTTTACAATAAACTCTTTGGCTTACAGTGTCTCAAAAGGACAAATAATTGACCTTTATAAAGGACAATATGACTTAGATAATAAAATAATAAGAACAGTAGGGGAGCCTGGTGACAGATTTGAGGAAGATGCGTTAAGAATGCTTAGAGCAATACGTTTTTCAGCAGAATTAGGTTTCATGATTAACACAGAGACCCAAAATGCCATATTTGAAATGAAACGTTTCATGAATAACGTTTCACGTGAAAGAATTCG
>CAYYEF010000004.1:0-18834 GCA_964470825.1 uncultured Candidatus Saccharibacteria bacterium
TATTAGAAAAAGTTTCGGCTCGTTCTGAACTTGGAGAAAGTGTTTCTTATATTGCAGTTGGTGATAAAACAATTGGTTTCTTTGCGGCTGCTGATAAGCAAAAAGAAAATGCATTTCATATTATTAAAAAATTAGAAAAGATGGGGGTAAATATTATTATGTTAACTGGTGATAATGAAAAGGTAGCCACTGCTATGGCTGCAAAACTAGGTATTCAAAAATTCTACGCCAATTTATTACCTGAAGATAAAGTTTCCAGAATTAAAGAATTACAAAAAACCAATAAAGTAGCGATGGTGGGTGATGGGGTGAATGATGCTTCGGCTTTGTCTATTTCTAATGTGGGTATTGCTATGGGGGCTTTGGGTACAGATGGAGCAATTGAATCTGCTGAAATTGTTTTGATGCATGATGACTTAGCAGCTATACCTAAAGTTATTAAAATGGCTAGAACCGTTCATCAAATTGCTATTCAAGATTTTTGGATTTGGGGCATCACTAATATTTTAGGTCTAACTTTGGTTTTCACTGGAATTATTGGACATACTGGAGCTGCTGCCTATAACTTTATCTCTGACTTTTTTCCATTATTTAATTCTTTGAGAGCTAAAATAAGGTAAATTTTATAAAAAGCTTTAAAATATTTTTAAATAAAAACACTCCAAAATCTTAAGAAGACACTTAAAAAATAGTTTGTAAATATTGCGCATAAATATGATAGAGATATAATTCATTCATCGTTTTATCACGCCAAGCGTGACATTGGTCATATATGATTAATGTGGAAATGAGGTTAGATTCCTCTACTGTGCCGCAACGGTAATATCTTTAAAAAGATTAGTCCGGCCTTTAAGACGATTAAGATTGAGAATTTTTTCTCTCATTTTTATTCCCGAGCAGGAAGCGCATATAGATCTAATTTTGTTAAGTTCGGAATTAGTCACATATCCTTCTGCTCCGCAGAAGTTTTTTTAATTTAAAAACATGCGTAGACAAATATACAAAAAAATATTTTCATTTATCCCGATATTGATAGTGGTTTTTTTGGTAACTTCTTATTTTATTGGATCACAAAGTTTAAAAAAAGATTCCGTTAAAATTAGTGAAAGTTATGAAAATCCTGCTGCCGTTAATTTTTTACAGAGTGCTCAAGGTGATGGTTTCTCTAACAATACATCGGAAGTGGATTTTGATATGAGTAAAAATACCTCAAATAATATTGGTCAAAACTCAAATCAAAATTTATCTGAAAATAATCAAGAATCTTTAATAAAGGTTTCTTTAAAAATTGAAGATAAAAATTATGAAACAGAGATCTCAAAAGACAGCTCCGCTTATGAATTAATGCAAGAATTAAAGATGCAAGGTCTACAATTCTCTGGTCTTGAATATGCCGGAATAGGATTTTATGTTACTGAGATTAATGGTTTAAAAGAAGATAAAAAATCAGGTTTATACTGGACTTTGTACATAAACGAGAAAGAGTCAAATGTTGGAGTTTCGTCTCTTATTTTAAAAGACGGTGATTCTGTTGAATGGAAATATGAAAATAGAAATAAAAATAATTAATAAAAAATAAAAATATGAAAAATAAAATATTATCAACTTTTTCGATCGCTTTATTGTTTGTTGCTAATCCAGGACTAATTTTTGCTGAGGAAATAATTTCTAATAATCCTATTATTGAAGAAAATTCTGATAGTATCGAAATCGAAAATACTAATACAGCTTCTTCATCAGAAACATATTTAACAGAAACAACAGAAGAGTCCACAACAACTTCTGATATAAATAATTCAGATCTAGAAACATTAAACGGTCAAGAAATTTCCGTGACTGTAAATATTAGGTACAACGATTCTGTTATATTCAGTGGACCAGTTAATTTGATTGCAAATGGTACAACCACAATAACCGACAATACAAATACTGTTAGAGAAATTTTTTCTGATACTGCTTTGGGAGCACTAAAACAGACTGATATTGTAAGTGATGATTTTTCTATCTCAAATTTGGCTTACTACTCTTCTTTCGATTCTTTTCTAATTAATTGTCTTGAAGTAACAACAAATGATCAAGGTTCAATTGATGCTTGTTATAATTGGCAATACATAGTCAATGACTCATATCCATTTGTTGGAGTAGATAAATATGATTTAACGGAAGGTGATAATGTTTATTTCTATTTTGGTAGTCCAAGAATTATTGAATTATCAACCACTACAATTTTTTCAGGTGATTCTGTAATTGCAACTGCTAAAAAATATGATTATAAAAATAATTTATATGTTCCATTAAATAATTATGTTATTGGTTTAACACAGCCAGATCCAAATAATCCTTGGTCTCCAACAGTTTTATTTGCAACCTCTTCAAATGAATTTGGACAAGTAACTTTTCAGATAAATACACCGGGTTCATACGGAATAGGTTTAGAATCTGATTATTATTATCCAGTTTATAATGTAAATGTTTTAGCTACTACTTCAACTTCTACAACTACAAATGCAAATTCAGGAGGCGGTTCAAATAATTCTAGTGATAAAAAAATTGATATTGAAAAAGCTATTGAATTTTTGATTTCAAACCAAAAAACCAATGGTTCTTTTGGTTCAGATCTTTATACAGATTGGGCAAGTATAGCTTTATTTTCTACTGATGAATCATCAGCTAAAAATTCAGTAAAAAACTATTTAAAATTAGATAAAATTTCCAGTTCAGTTACAACAGATTTTGAGAGAAGGGCTATGGCGCTCATGAGTGCAGGTATTAATCCTTACTCAGGAACAGATGTAAATTATATTTCAGAAATTATTGAAACTTTTGACGGTAATCAATTCGGAGATTCTGATTTAATTAATGATGATATTTTTGCTATCCTCCCATTAATAAATGCTGGATATAAAAGCAGTGATCAAGAAATTAAAAAAGTAGTAGCCTTTCTTATTTCTAAACAAAATTCAAATGGTAGTTTTGAAAATGTCGATTTAACTGCTGCCGCAATTCAGGCTCTTGCTCTTGTAAAAAATCTACCAGAAGTAAATTCATCTATTACAAAAGCCAAAGCTTATCTAAAATCACAACAAGAGGATGATGGAGGATTTGGTAATACGTTTGCGACTTTATGGGTGATGCAAGCTATTTCTGCTCTTGGTGAGGATTTCGATGATTGGTCAAAGGTAAATAATAATCCATTAGACTATATTGCATCAAAACAATCTCAAGATGGTGGTTTAAATATAGAATTAGATATAAACTCCAGAATTTGGGCTACCTCATATTTAATTCCAGCTTATTATGAAAAAACATGGAATGATATTATGCAGAATTTCTCAAAACAAGATATTGAGACAAGCTCAAATAATACAACAAGCCAAAATACAAGTTCTAGTAGCGTAACAAATTATTCCGAAGAAAATTTTATTGATAGTGGTGAAACAATGGCAACTTCTACAGTCAAAAATTTAGCAAATGAGGAAAGTTTAATTCCCAAAACCTTAAATATTGCAAATGCTGAAATTTCAACCGATCAGTTAATTAAAGGTCTAGAGCAGGTAGTAAAAGGTGAGTTAAATTCTGATGAATTAGCAAAAAAAATTGTTACTGGTGCAAAAGATAATCTTCAGGCTAATGCTCTTGGCTCACTAAATGAATCTGGTTTAATAAGCTTTTTTACTGATACTATAGAGCAAATTGTTCAGAAAATTCTTGCCGGAACTTCAACTTTATTGGGTGCTGTATTCTCATTATTTAACTTTTAATTTAATTAGGTATAATAAAATTTATGAATAGAAAGAAGACTATAATAATGTTTGCTGTTTTAGTAGCTATTGGAGTTTTTGGCAGATTATTACCACATGCTTGGAATTTAACACCTCTTATTGCAACTACAATTTTTGCTGGAGTTTATTTAGGCCCAAGATATGCATTCTTTCTTCCAATTATAACAATGTTAATTAGCGATATAATTATCGGTTTCTACAATCCTCAGATTATGGTCTCTGTTTATCTCAGCTTTGCTATTGCTGGTTTGATAGGTCACTTTTTTGCCAAAAATAAAAAGATAAATAGTATTGTCCTATCGGCACTGGCTTCATCAACCTTGTTCTTCTTAATTACAAATGGAGCAGTTTGGCTATTTGGAACTATGTATAATTCGGGTCTTTCAGGATTAATTCAATCTTATATAGCAGGAATACCGTTTTATCGAAACATGATGCTTGGTGACGTGATTTACACTTTATCATTGTTTGGTGTATATGAATTATCAAAATCTTTGGTTAAAAAATATTACTTAAAAAAAGCCTCAGTTATTTCAGATAATAGTATAAGGTTATGAATATTAAAAAAACATTTATAATAATTATTTTTCTGTTTCTATTGTTAGTACTTGGTTTATTATTTATTAAAAAACCAGTAAGTGCACCACAATCTGATATAAAAAAAGATGAGGTTATAGGAATAGAAGTTATTTATATAGATAATACAAATAATCAACAATTGAAGGTTATATATAATAATACTCTAAATACGGCTACTATTTATCCTAATGAAACAAATCAAGTTGTTTTCAATGCAACAACCTCTGGGTCCGGAGCAAGATACGAAAATTTAAAACAGGGTTTGATTTTGTGGAATAAGGGTGATGATGTAAGTCTATATCTAAATGACTCTCCAATTTTTACAGGAACTGACATTAATAAAAAAGTTAATGAACCAGTTTCTGAAAATGATAATTCAAAAATATTGGGTTCTTGGACTTGGCAGGAAACTGTTCTCTCAAATAAAGAAAAAATAATACCAAAGGATAAGAATCTTTTCTCAATAACTTTTGAAAAAGATGGAAATATTTCTGGTAAAACCGATTGTAATGGGTTCGGCGGAACTTATAGTAATACTGATGTAGTTCTGAGTTTTGGTCCATTAGTGTCTACTTTAATGTATTGTGAAGGATCTCAAGAGACTGAATTCACTTCTTATTTATCAAAAACGGTTAATTATTCAATTCAGGATGATAATGAATTGAAGTTATTAACATCAGACAACGAAACAATAATTTTAAAAAGAAAATAAGCCAATTGTAGCTTTTCATCTTTTTTTCTGCTAACCTAAAATTAATGTTAAAAGTTACCAATATAACCAAATTTTATGGCCCCATAAAGGTCTTAAATAAAATATCGTTTATTCTTGAGAAGGGACACAAGGTGGCGCTTGTTGGTTTTAATGGTACCGGAAAATCTACTTTGTTAAAAATTTTAGCAGGTTTGATTGATCGTGATGCTGGATTAATTGAAATGCATAAAGGATTAACAATTGGTTTTCTCCCTCAAGATTCTTCTGATTATGATTCTGAAAATGTTTTAAATTTTCTAACTAATTACGTTGGTGAAAAAGATGAACCATTTTTAAGAAAAGTTGAGATAATGTTTGCGGGTTTTGGTTTGCCAAGTGAAATTAAGTTTAAAAAAATTTCTGGTTTAAGTAGTGGTCAAAAAACAAAAGTTTTTTTAACTGGCTTACTTTTGAAAAAAGTTGATTTAATGTTACTTGATGAACCAACTAATAACCTAGATTTACCAGCTTTGATTTGGCTTGAAGATTTCTTGAAAAGAACCGAAACAGCTTTTATTGTAGTATCACACGATCGAAAATTTCTTGATAGTGTCACAAATAAAATTTATGAAATTGATTGGAAAGATCGAGGTTTGAGAATTACTAATGGAAAATATTCTGATTACTTAGCTCAAAAACAAAAAGAAATGGCTCGTACTCAATTAGAACATGAGATGCAACAAGAAGAATATCATCGTCTCCATAAATTAGCAGAACAAAAACGTGATGATGCTATTGCTGGATCGAAATGGATGGGAACTGATAATGATAAAATTTTGCGTGGTTTCAAAAGAAATCGGGCAGGTCATTCTTTTAAAGAATCAAAAGTGGTTTTTGCTAGGATTAAAAGAATGGTAAAAATCGAAAAACCTAATTACCGTAAAGATTTTAAAATTGAAATTTCTGCAGATGATTCTGGTATTTCAAGAGACATCTTAATTAGGGATTTAGTTTGTGGATATGATGATGGTTTTAGGGTTGGGCCAATTAATCTTGAAATTCCTTTTGGTAGTCGGGTTTGTATTCTTGGATTAAATGGTTCCGGAAAATCAACTATTCTAAAAACAATTACTGGCATTATTCCAAAGATTAGTGGTGAAGTTTCAATTGCTGGTGGAGTAAAAATTGGTAATTTAATGCAAGAACACGAATCTTTACCCAAAAAAGAAACTCTAATTAATTTTCTAAAAAAACGAACAGAATCTGAGGATAATATTTTACATAATCACTTACTTCATTTTGGTTTTGGAGAATGGCAAGTAAAAGAGAAAATAGAAAATTTGAGTCCTGGAGGTCGGGCACGTCTACTTCTTGCTTTATTTGCTTCCACAAATGTAAATGTTTTAGTGCTTGATGAACCAACAAACCATTTGGATATGGAAGCAGAAGAAGCACTAGAAAAATGTCTGGCTCAATTTGAGGGAACTGTCATAACAGTGACTCATGATAGATTTTTTGTAGAGAAAAATAATACAGATTCTCTGTATGTATTGGATAATTCTGTACTTAATAAAATTTCTAATTTTAAAGAATATGTAGCTGAAATGGAAAAGAAATCAAAAAAACTTTTGAGAATGCTTGGCAAATAATTTATGTTAAAACATAAAATCTACATAATAATTGGAATTATAATTTTGGCTTTATCTAGTATTTTTATTTTCCCTAAATTTACTAAAAATTTTATACCAGAAGATAAAAAAGATTCACAATTAAAAATTCTTTTTGTCGGTGATATTATGATGGATCGTTCTATTCGGACAAAAGCTGAAAAGGTTGGTTATGATTTTTATTATGAATGTGTTGCACCAACTTTTTCTAAATATGACTTTGTGGTAGCTAATTTAGAAAGCACTGTTACAAATTATCAGTCTGTTAGTGTGGGAAAACCTCAAGAAGATTATAATCATTTCAGATTTACCATTGACCCCAAAGCTCTTGTGGCCATGAAGGATTCTGGAATTAATGTTGTGGGTGTTGATAATAACCATATTTTTGATTTTGGTAAGGAAGGTATAGAATTAACTAGAAAAAATGTTTTGGAATCAGGCTTAAATTATTTTGGCGATCCAATTGATGAAAATTATTCTAATTTAAGATTAGAGAAGAATAGTATTGCTTTTAATTTAGTTTCTTTTAATGAATTTTTTGGCTCAAGTGATAAGACTTTAAAAAATGTAGAAAAAGTAAAAAACCAACAAGAACCAATAATTATATTTTCTCACTGGGGTGATGAATATGTCTCTGCTCCTGAGAGGGTTAAAAAATGGGCTCGTCAGTTTATTGATTCTGGCGCTGATGCTGTAATAGGTATGCATCCTCATGTTATTCAGGAAACTGAAACTTATAAAAATTCTTTTATCGCTTATTCACTTGGAAATTTTGTTTTTGATCAATATTTTTCAGAAGAAGTTAAAAGAGGTGGGGCGGTAGAAATGATTTTGAATAAAGAAGGTGTAGTTTCAACTAGATTTTTGAATGTTTATTTAAATGAAAAGAGAATACCATGTATTGTAGAGTGATAAAATTATTTGACAAATTTTAAAATTCGTTATATTTTATTTTTCTTAGTTCTTTACATATACCAAAAAATAAACTGATGAAAAAAATAATGATTCTAGCGATTTTTATCGCTCTTGGTTTGATTGAAAAAGTTTCGGCACAGTCAGTCAACAGTTTCTTTTATGCAAGCGGTCCTAACAACCCTAGCTATATTTCTCAAGGAAGTGACACCCTTTTAACTGAAACCGGCTGGACTTTTTTAAAGCCCAAAAAAGCTTATTTCAATAAAAACTCTATTTATTTGGAAATGGTTTCAAAAATCAATCCATTAAATATAAAATATTGGAGTATATCTTTGCAGTTACCAGAAGATCAGCCTCTTAAGAAAGGGAATTATGTTGGACACCGTTTTCCTTTTCAGGGCAAAGATTACGCTGGTTTTGATTGGTCTGGAAATGGAAGAGGTTTGAATACCTCAACAAGTTACTTTAATATTTTGGAAGTAGAATATTCTCCAGATGGAAAAGAGGTTGTAAAAATTGCAGTGGACTTTATCCAGTTTGAGGAAACTTGGAACAAAGTAGTTTTGGATAAAGAGATTGATCGATGGGGTTACGGCTCATATCGTTATAATTCAAGTCTACCAATCTCCAAGAAAGATATATTTTCTAAGTGAAATCAAGTCTCCCCGACAAGTGTCGAGGGAGCTTTTTATTTGACAAAAAAGCATTTTTAGTTTATTATATTTAAACGTATTAACACATTGAATGTCGAACTAACTAGTATCGCTGTTCAAGATTAAACGATATTAGTAAATAAAGATATTTTATGTATAACTCATCAAGTAGTGGGCGATCTTCAGGTCGTGCCAATGGTTCAAGAAGTAATTCTTCTGGACGTTTTAAAAGACCAGCTAGAAAAGATTCTAACGGCTCTTCTTTTAATGTTTCTACAAATAAAAATAAAGTTTTTGGCGTAGTTTCAAAAGAAGGTTCAAGATCAGAAAATAGTGATTCTCGTAATTATTCATCAAATCGAAGCGGAGATCGAAAAAATGATAGACGTGGAGGATTTTCTGCTAGTCGTGGTGGAAATCGCGGAGGTTTTTCTAGTAGAAGCCGAGGAGGATTTTCTGGAGGAGGTCGGGGCGGAGGTAGATCTGGTGGTAGAAGATTTCAAGGAAAATATATTAGTGAAGAAAAATTTATTAATAAGAATCCTAAAACAAAAGAGCAAATTGCTTATACTCCCAATCATACATTTGCTGATTTTGGTTTCGATACTGGTCTTGTTTCAAACCTAACTAAAAAAGGATATGTTCATCCAACTCGTATTCAAGACGAATCAATTCCACATCTAATGGAAGGAAAAAATGTTGTTGGACTTGCGAATACAGGTTCAGGAAAAACAGCAGCTTTTTCTTTACCAATTATTCATAAATTAAAAAATAGAAAAGATCGAAAGACTGCACTGATTATTGCTCCTACTAGAGAACTAGCTAATCAAATAGAGGATGAAATTAGAATTTTTGCTCAAGGGCTAGGAATTTATACCGCTTTGTGTGTTGGTGGAATGAGTATTAGTTTTCAAAAACGTGCTTTGTATAAAAATCCACAAATTATAATTGGTACACCAGGACGATTAAAGGATTTATTTAATCAAAAATCTCTTAACTTAAAAAATGTCGGTACTCTTGTTTTGGACGAAGCTGATCGAATGCTTGATATGGGATTTCTAAAAGATATTGAATTTATTATTTCTCAATTAGCAGAAAAACCACAGTCATTGTGTTTTAGTGCTACAATCACACCTGACATTTCAAAAATTATCGACAAAATTATGCCAGAGCATGTCACAATTTCTGTGCGAACTAGCGAGACTGGTGAGCATATTGCTCAAGACGTTATTAAAGTAACATCAGGCGATCATAAATTGGGTATGCTTTTGAAAATGTTGGCAGAGCCTCATTTCGAAAAAGTTCTAATTTTCGGAGAAATGAAACATAGTGTTCAAAGACTTGCTGAAACTTTAACAGAGGCAGGATTCCCAGCAGAAGCTATTCATGGAAATAAAACTCAAGCTCAAAGAAATAGAGCACTTTCAGCTTTTAAAACTGGTAAGGTAAATGTTTTGGTTGCTACAGATGTGGCTGCAAGAGGTCTAGATATTCCAAATGTTAGTCATGTGATTAACTTCGATAAACCTAATTCATATGAAGACTATATTCACAGAATTGGGAGAACGGGAAGAGCTGGCAGAGAAGGACAGGCTTATACTTTTATTCAACACTAATTAAATATGGAATAAATAAAAAATCGCGACACAAATCGCGTTTTTTTATTTAATCATCACTGTATCTGGTTCCTGTAAACATCCAAGTAAATAAAGAGAGAAGAGTATAGAAAAGCATATGAATTGATATTGAGTACCAAAGTGAGTTTGTTGTTACAATTAAAAATGTGAAAATAGGTGCTCCAAGCAATGACCATTTTAAATAAGTCATCCCAATTTTTCTACCTTGTAAAAATATTAATGGAATATGTGCCAAGATAAAAGATAAAATGAAGAAAATAATTGTTTCTGGTATTAAACCATATTTATCAACTACAATTATAAAAACAGCTCCTAAAAAAGTTTGTTGAAAACCTATTTCAAATAATTTAGGAATAATATATTTTTGATCTAGAAGTTTCCAATAGGCTCTGTCGGTAGTCATGTCTAAATTTGGACCACGAAATAGATCTTTAAGAATTTTATATGAAATGAAAGTAATGGTAATTATTATAATGAAAAAAATAGTTGAAAGTATTGATGGTGTAAAAAGAGTTGCAATCTTAGGATAAATAAAAATAAGAGCCAGGCTTGAAAAAAAGAAATAAAGGGAAGTTCTTAGGGCATGTTGTGTATATTCTAATTTTTTATCATCCCATTTTTGATAAATACCCCAAAATAAAAGAGATAAAAAAATAATTAATCCTAAAGAATTCATCAATGATATTTTATCATAATTAGGTTATAATACTCCAATCTTTATATGAAAGATTTTATTTTTAAACTAAAATCATTATTTTTAAATTTGGGTTATAAATTTATTGCCAAACAATATTTTTTTGCTCAGGACCCAGAAAGAGTACATGATAATATGATATCTTTAGGAAAATTTTTAGGTAGATTCAATTTATTTAACCTAATTATTAATTTAACTTTTAGTTATCATTCAAAAAATCTAGAGACAAATCTTTGTGGATTAAATCTTAAAAATCCGATTGGTCTCGCCGCGGGTTTTGATAAAGATGCTGAAATTACAAATATTTTACCTTCAGTTGGGTTTGGTTTTGTTGAAGTTGGTTCTGTGACTGGTAAAAAATGTGAAGGTAATGCTAAACCTCGTCTATGGCGTTTGCCAAAATCAAAAAGCCTTGTTGTATATTATGGTTTAAAAAATAAAGGTTGTGATGAAATAGTTGAAAGAATTAAAAAAAATAAAAATAAATTTAAAATCCCTGTTGGTTTTAGTGTTGCCATGACTAATATTCCAGAAAATGCACAAGTTGAAAGTGCTATAAATGATTATTTTTATGCTTTTGAAAAAGTTTCTGAAATTGCTGAATACATAACTATAAATATTAGCTGTCCTAACATTACTTGTGGTGAAGAAAAATTATTTTTAGTGCCAGAAAATTTAGAAAAACTTTTAACAAAAATGGATCAAATAAAATTTGAAAAACCTGTTTTTGTAAAAATGTCTCCAGACTTAGAATTAAAAAACATTGATGAAATTTTAGAGGTTTTAGATAGACATAGAGTATCTGGAATTATTTGTGCAAACTTAACAAAAAAAAGAGACCATAATTTAGTATTAGAAAAAGATATTCCAGAAAATGGTGGATTGAGTGGCGTCCCGGTAAGAGATGCTTCTGATAAATTATTGGCATATATATATAAAAAAGCCGGACATAGGTTTATCTTAATCGGTTGTGGTGGAATATTTTCTGCTAAGGATGCTTATAGGAAGATTAGATTGGGGGCAAGTGCTGTTCAGTTGATAACCGGAATGATCTATATTGGCCCACAGCTTATTGGAGATATTAATTTTGAACTAAACAAAATGATCAAGAGAGATGGTTTTAAAAATATTTCAGAGGTTGTTGGGATTGATAATTTATAAACAAAAATAAACCTATTTTAAGGTTGACTTTTTGCTATAATTGTGTATACTTATCCTCAAGTAAGTTAATCCTCGTTGCTTCGCCCGTGCGTAAGATCACAAGTCTCTATGTCACCCGATCAAAGGATTGGTTGGCTTGCTTAAAGATTATAAAATTAAGTATATAGAATGAACAAAAAATTGTATGTAGGTGGTCTTCCTTACAAGACTACTGAACAAGAATTAGCAGCAGAATTTTCAAAGGCCGGTGAAGTTGTTTCAGCAAGAATTATCACTGACCGTGAAACTCGAAGATCACGAGGATTCGGTTTCGTTGAAATGTCAACTGAAGACGAAGCAGCTAAAGCTATCGAAATGTTCAATGGAACAGATTTCGGTGGCCGAAATATCTTGGTTACAGAAGCAAAGCCTGACACAAACAGACGATAAAATAATTAATATTATTTTTAGAAGAAGCTACTCCAGAAATGGGGTGGTTTTTTCTTTATTAAAATTTCATAACCTATTTTTATAATTATATTTATGAAAATTGAAAAAATATTTATCATTGGTATTGGAGGAAAGGGTTTGAATGGAATTGCTCAGGTCTGTTTACAAAAGGGTATTTGTGTTTCTGGAGTAGATATTAAAAAAACAGATGAAACTGAGGCTTTAGAAAAAATGGGAGCTAATGTTTTTTACAAACATTCATTTGAAAATTTAAATAATAGTTTTGATGTTGTTATCTATTCCTCAATTATAAAAGAAGATTGTCCCGAAATAATCCAGGCTCATAAATTAAAAATCCCAATAATTAAAAGAGCCGAATTTTTAAAAGAGCTTACTAAAAATACATTCAGAATTTCTATAGCAGGTAGTCATGGAAAAAGTACTACAACAGCCATTGCTGGACTTTCTTTAGTGTATGCCGATAAAAACCCGGATATTTATTGCGGTGCTTTTATTAAAGAACTTGGTTCATATAACCGCGTCGGCTCTGGAGAAATTTCAGTAGTAGAATCGTGTGAATTTGATAGATCATTTTTTGAATTGATTGGTGATGCCACAATTATTACTTCTCTTGAAAAGAGTCATTTGGAATATTATAAAGATGAGCCCGAGATGCTTATTGCTTTTAGAACTTTTGTTCAAAAGCACTCAGACTTTGCTCCAATTATTGTAAATGGTGACGATATAAATATTCGAAGGGTGATTGTTCCTTATCAAAATTCTAAAAAAATTATTACTTATGGATTTAATTCTTCAAACGATTACACCATTAAAAATATTTTGCTAGAGAATAATAGGACTATTTTTAGTGTCTACAAAGGTTCAAATATTATTATTAAAGATTTATCAATAAATATTCCAGGACTCTATAATGTTCTAAATTTTACAGCCCTCGTTGTTTTATTTAATGAATTTTCTTTTAACTTTAAGGGCATTGGTCAGGTCTCCAATCATTTTAATGGGGTGGGACGTCGTTTTGAAATTTCTAAAACAAATGATGGTAAAATATTTGTTGATGATTTTGCCCATCATCCAACACAAGTTAAAAATTTATTTTATGGTTTAAAACAATTTTATCCAAATCATAAAATTTGCGCTGTTTTCCAGCCAAGACAATTTAATCTTATTAAAAATTTTTTGAGAGAATATGGTCAAAGTTTCAAATTAGCAGATGAGGTAATTTTGACTGATATTGTCCCGGCTTTGGGGGATACCGATTCTGATATTAAATCTTTAAAATCAGATGATGTGGTAAATTCTATAAAGTGTTATTCAGGAAAAACTGCTAAAATCTACAATAAGTTTGAGGAAATTGTGAATTATCTAAAAAATACACTAAAAGAGAATACAGTAATAGCCACTATTGGAGCTGGAGACATCTATAAAATCAAGGATTTATATGTTAAAAAGCTTAATTTTAATTAGTGTATAATATTAAGTAATATGGATTATAAAAAAGTATTAGTTATAGGTTTTGGAGTCACCGGTCAGGCAATTGTTAATTTTTTAACTTATAAAAAAATTAATCATACCGTTGTAGATTCAAAACCATTAGAAAATTTTGACAGTAATTTAATTAATAAATTTAAAGAAAGTAGTCTAACAGAATTTATTCTTGGGGTTAATGATCTAGATAATCTTTCTGATTATGATTTGATTATGACTAGTCCGGGTGTTTCTTATTTACATAATCCAATTCTACAAAAAGCCTTAGCGGAAAAAATTGAAATTAAAAATGATATAACCTTATTTTTAGAAGAGTGGAAAAAAATAGGAAAGACGATTGCTGTAACCGGTTCAAATGGTAAAAGTACTATTGTTACTTTAATTTATAAAATGGTTTTGGCTAGCGGTAATAAAGCTATTTTAGTAGGGAATATTGGAAAATCACCACTTGATTATTTAGTAGAAGAGCAAGAGATGGGAACTATTGCTGTACTTGAATTATCTAGTTATCAATTAGAAAGTTTTAAACCTGAGCATGCAGTTGACGTAGCTATTCTAGCTAATTTATCTTCAAATCATCTAGATCATTATGATGGCGATTTTAAAAAATATGCTATGGCTAAAATTAAAATTGCCCAACCTCAAAAAACTAAATTGATAATAAATGCTGATAATGAAGAGACACAAAAATATTTAGGACAAAATTTAAAAGAATTTAAAAATAATCTATATGCTGTTTCTTTGAAGACTGATGTGTCAGAAGCTTCTCAAGATGGTGCCTATTCTAATTCTGAAGGAAATATCTTTATTCAGGCAAATCACGATATAGAATTTGACTACACAAAAGGTCTACAGGTTTTTGGACAACATAATTTATATAATATAGCTATGTCTATCCTAGCTTTTGATTTGTTGGGTTTGGAATATGGTGAAAAAATTGAGAAAACTATTAGAACATTTTCTGGTCTAGAACACCGTATTGAGTTTGTTAGAGAAATTGACGGTATTAAATTTATTAATGATTCCAAATCAACCACACCGGATTCTACAAGGGCAGCAATTGAAAGTTTTGGTCAGAATAAAAATATTATTTTAATTATGGGAGGTGATGATAAAGATATGGATTTTAAAGTTCTTGCTCCTTATTTAGAACAGTATATTAAAAAAGTAATTATTGTGCCTGGTAGTTCTGAGTCCAAAGTTATTAATTTATGTGAATTGGCAGAAGTGAATTTTGAAAAGGTTTCAGATATGCATGATGCTGTAATTAAGGCTAAAGAGTCATCAACTTCTGGTGATACCGTATTACTTTCACCATCTTCAAGTAGTTTAAATATGTTTAAAAATTTTGAACATCGTGGTTCTGAATTTAAAAAATATGTTAATGAATTATAGTTTTATTAAAATTTAAAGATATAATCATGAAATTATTTTTTAATATATTTCACTGGCTTCGTAAAAAATATTGGAAAATTTTAAAAATTGAAACTTTCGGGGTTCGGGTTTTGGTTTTTAAAGATAATAAGGTTTTGTTAGTTAAACATAGATATGGAAATTTTTGGGTTATGCCTGGTGGTGGTATTAACAAAAATGAAAATGCTACTCAGGCTGCTCTTAGAGAATTAAAAGAAGAGGCTGGAATAATCTCTGATCAAATTGATTTTAAGCTTGGTCAATATAAAAATAATACCGGTGGTAAAAATGATAATATCTCATGTTTTGTTATAACTAACTTTAAAGAAATTGAAAATTTCAGAAGGAATTTTATAGATTATTTAGAGATAGGAGATATGGCTTGGTTTAATATTGAGAATCTCCCTAGTGACATTTCTGGTCCAACAAAGGCCCGGATATCTGAATTTTTAGCTGGAAAAAAGGATTTGGTTAGTACTTGGTAAAATGATAAAATTTAGTAATGAAAATTACCAAGAAAAAGAGGAGTGCAGATTGGAACTATGGTGGTTCCAAATGGAAATTAAGCCGTTCTAAAATCGATTTGTTTGTACAGTGTCCTAGATGTTTTTATATAGATAATAAATTAGGATATTCTAGACCAAAATTCCCTCCGTTTAATTTAAACAGTGCCGTTGATATTTTACTTAAAAAAGAATTTGATAAGTTTCGTAGAGATAAAAACGCACATCCTTTAATGGAAAAATATAAAATAGATGCAGTTCCTTTTTCTCACCCAAAATTAGATGAGTGGCGTGAAAATTTTGTTGGAATGCAATATTATCATGCTGAAACTGGAATGACTATTTCTGGAGCTATCGACGATGTTTGGATTAATCCAAAAGGAGAATTACATATTGTTGATTATAAATCTACTAGCAAGGATGAGGAAATTACTCTTGATGATGAATGGAAAGAATCTTATAAACGTCAGATGGAAGTTTATCAATGGCTTTTTAGAAAGGCTGGTTTTGAAGTTTCTGAAAAAGGATTCTTTGTTTATGCAAATGGGAATACTGGAGCAGAAGCTTTTGATGGAAAATTAGAATTTGATGTCACTATTTTAGAACATATAGGAAACCCTGAGTGGGTAGAACAGACAATATTCGCCATTAAGGAAGTTTTAGAAAAAGAAGAATTACCAGATTCTGGTCAGGGTTGTGAATACTGTCAGTATCACTATTCTAGAATTGAGGTTAATGATAATTAATTATAAAATAATACTATTATGGATTTTAATAAAAATAATCTAAGTAAGGATAAGCCAGTTAATGACAGAATGAAAATTCAGAAAATGGCTTCTCAGAGAGCTTTAAAACAAAGACAAGAAGCTGATTTAAAAAGAGCGGAAAATTCACTTCAAATTTCTGAAAATGAATTACAGAGAATGATGAGGGAAGAAAGAAGAACACAGGCCGATTTAACCAGGGTAAAACAACAGCTAGATATGTATGAGAATAGACTAATGGTAAACAAAGGAAGTATCAAAACTCTTGAAGGTGAAATTGTTCAATTAAAAAACAAAATTAAGAATTTAAAAAATGATATCGCAAAATAAAAATCCAATAACAGTTGTTATATTTGGTGCTACTGGTGATTTAGCAAAAAATAAAATTCTTTCCGCACTTCTTGATTTAAGTATTAAAGGAGTTTTAGATAAAGATTTTAGAGTTATTGCATACTCTAGAAAAGATTTATCTGATTCTGATTATAGAAAATTTGCTAGAACAGCAATCCTTGAGAGAAATAAAATTATATCAGAAGATATGCTAGAAGGTTTTCTTAAGAGAGTTTTTTATCTTAGAGGAGATCTTGAGTCAATTGATGATTATAAAAATTTAAAACAAAATTTATTTAACTATGATCAGTCATTAGGTATTTGTACTAACAAAATGTATTATTTGGCCGTTCCTCCTAATATGTATGAAAAGGTGTTTGATGGTTTAGATAAAGGTGATTTGGTTATAAATTGTAAGAAAGTAAATAATGAAACATGGACAAGAGTTCTTGTTGAAAAACCTTTTGGTAGCGATCTGGAACAAGCAAGACTTTTAGATAAAAAACTCGGCTCATTATTTGATGAAAGTCAGATTTTTAGAATTGATCATTATTTAGCAAAAGAAGCCATTCAAAATATTATAAGTTTTCGTTTTGCTAACGCTATTTTTGAACCTATCTGGAATAATGAATATATTGATCGAGTCGAGATAAAACTTTTTGAAAAAAATACTGTTGAAAATAGAATTAATTTTTATGACAAAATAGGTGCATTGAGGGATGTTGGACAAAATCATCTTCTTCAAATGCTCGCGTTAATTGCTATGGAAGATCCAGGTAGTATTTCATCTAGTAAAATAAGAGAAGCTAGAGAGAGGGTTATTGGTCAAATAGTTCCTTTTTCTAGAAAAGTTGAAAATTATGCTTATCGTGCTCAGTATAATGGATATCGTGAGATAGATCAGGCTTTTAAAAACTCTGAAACAGAAACTTATTTTAAAGTAAAATTAAATATTAAGAATAAACGTTGGGATAGAGTACCGTTTATTATTGAAAGCGGAAAAGGATTAAAAGAAAATCGTGTAGAAATAAATATTGTTTTTAAAGATAAAGAAAGTTCAGTTTGTCAGATTGATGAAATTTGCAGATATAACAATGAAATAAAAATTAATATCCAACCAAAAGAACAAATTTCTATTTGTTTTTGGACTAAAAAACCAGGACTAAATTTTGAACTTGAACAGAAAAACTTATCATTTGATTTCAGTAACGATCATTTACCTGTGACCGACGCTTACGAAAAAGTTCTGTATGATTGTATTAATGGAGATTCAACCTTATTTACCTCAACCGAGGAGGTTTTGAGAGAATGGGGAATTATTGAGAAAATTTGTTTAGAATGGAAAAATGTTCCTCTCGAAAAGTATGAAGTCGGCATGAACCCAGATGATTTGAAAGTTTTAGAAGAAAAAATTTAATTTAAAAAATATGAAATTAGGATATATTGGGCTTGGAAAAATGGGATATGGAATGGTGGAAAAAATGATCGAAAAGGGTCATGGTGTTGTAGCTTTTAATAGAAGTCCTGAAAAAGTTGATAGCATTGCAAAATTTGGTGCTATTCCTGCTAAAACAATTTCTGAAATTTTTGAAAATCTTGAAGAGGGTTTCTCTGAAAAATCTGGAGGTCGAAAATTAATTTGGTTGATGGTTCCGTGGCAAACTGTCGATGAGGTTTTGGATCAGATTATTCCTTTTTTGAAAGCCGGTGATATTGTTATTGATGGTGGAAATTCTCCTTTTGAAAAAAGTATTGATAGAGCAAAAAAACTATCAGAATCACAAATTGATTTTATGGATATTGGTACAAGTGGTGGTCCTGCTGGCGCTAGAAACGGAGCATGTCTAATGATTGGTGGAAAAATTGAGATTTTTAATGAACTGGAAGATTTATTTAAAGATATTTCTGTTGAAAATGGTTATGGATACATGGGTCCTGTCGGTTCAGGTCATTTTGTAAAAATGGTTCATAATGGAATTGAGTATGGAATGATGCAAGCAATTGGAGAAGGATTTGAGGTTATGAAAAACGCAGATAAATTTTTTGGCCAAAATCTTGATTTGAAAAAAATTGCCTCAATATATAATCATGGTTCAGTTATTGAATCTAG
>CAYYEF010000004.1:18934-20149 GCA_964470825.1 uncultured Candidatus Saccharibacteria bacterium
AACAATTATTTATCCAAATAATCCAAGTGTTTCTATTGAAAAAGTTTCTGATCTTCCAGAATCTTCTTCTAGATTGAGTAAAATTTCATTTGGTTCACATACTGGCACTCATATTGATGCACCATCTCATACAATTCAAAATGGTCTATCAATAGATAATTATTCTCTAGATAATTTTATTGGAGAGTGTCATGTTTTTGATTTTAGTTATTTAGAAGCCGGTTCTTTAATTAAAATTTCTGATTTTGAAAAATTTGAGATAAAAGCGGGAGATAGAATTTTAGTGAAAACCTCCAATTCTCTAAGAGGTTATGATGATTTTTATGAAGATTTCGTAGCCCTAGACGGTGATTGTGCTGATTGGTTAGCCGAAAAGAATATTGCATTATTTGGTATTGATTATCTTTCTATAAAAAAGCGCGGTTCATCTGATAACAGAGCCCACAACTCTCTTCTTTCAAAAAATATTCCAATTATTGAAGGTTTAAATTTGAGAGAAGTATCATCTGGAACTTTTCAAATTTTTTGCCCACCTTTAAATATTACTGGTATTGATGGATCTCCTGCCAGAGCAGTTTTAATAGTCAATGAATAATAAAATATTATGGAAAACTCAATTATAAATTTTTCTAAACAATTTTCTTATGAGCCAAATATTGAAAATTTGGGAGATTTAAAAACTCAAAAAACGAAATATATTTTAGGTGGCATGGGTGGTTCTCATTTGGCTGGAGGAATTTTTAAAATTTTAAATCCAGATATTGATTTAATTATTCATAGGGAATATGGATTACCTAAAATATCTGAATCAAAAGAAAATCTTTATATTGCGAGTTCTTATTCTGGTAATACAGAAGAAGTATTGGATTTTGCAGAAGAAGCTTATTCAAAAGGATTAGATTTAATAATTATTACAACTGGTGGAAAATTACTTGATTTTGCAAAGGAAAATAATATTCCTTTTATTATTTTACCTAATGATGGAATTCAACCAAGAACAGCTCTAGGATACTCTTTACTTGCTTTGTATAAAATAATTTTACCCGAACATGTTCAGAATGTTCAAAATTTTGGAGAAAAACTTGATTCGCAAAAAAATATTAATCAAGCTAAAGAATTAGCTTTATTATTGAATAATAAAATCCCGGTTATTTATACTTCTAGTAATAATAGGGCTATTGCTTATAATTGGAAGATAAAAATGAATGAAACTGG
>CAYYEF010000004.1:20249-28394 GCA_964470825.1 uncultured Candidatus Saccharibacteria bacterium
CCAGACTCTTGGAAAGTTTATGAAGATATGTCAGATATTAATTCTCCTAAAATTAATATTTATAAACCTAAATATAAAAATAGCTTACCGTTCGATAATTTTTCTGCAGAGACAAACGTATCAATTTTTCCCAAAGGTATAGCTACCGATGCAGTAATGGGTCGGACTCAAGATGTTAAATTTGAATTACAAGAAAAGACATCAAGATCATTTGATTATTTATTAAGTAATAATATTGCCTGGGCATCATACATTACCTTTTTAGAAGTTCCAAAAACATGGAAACCCTGGGGATTTATTTGGATAAATACAGAAATAAATAATTTAAAATATTCATGTAAGAGTGGTAATAAAATTGTAAATCTTGATTCTTGTAATACATTCGAAGGTGATATACTAGAAAGGCAAGGTAGTATTGATAAAGATGTTAGAAATACTCAGTTAAAAATTTTAAGCACATTTAAATTTATTGATTAATGAAAAGTCCCGGTACTTTTAAAAATATCAAAAAGGAATGGTATAGATATTCTTCAAAAGAGGTTTTCGGTTTTTTTGATGTTACTGATAAAGGTTTAACGAAATCTCAAGTTAATCTAAATTTAAATAAGTACGGTAAAAACACATTAGTTGATTCTAATACCAGAGGGTGGTTTGAAATTTTTTTATCACAAATAAAAAGCCCTCTAGTTTATATTCTGATCATATCATCCACGGTTGTCTTTTTTCTTGGAGATCACTTGGACTCTATTATTTTATTAGGAATAGTTTTTCTAAATTCAATTATAGGAACAATTCAAGAAGGGAAGGCAGAAAGTACTTTAGCGGCATTAAAAAATTATGTAAAAAGTTATGCAACTGTTATTAGAAATAATAAAGAGATTGTTGTCGATGATTCAGAACTTGTCCCTGGTGATTTAATAATTTTAAAAGATGGTGGTGCTGTTCCTGCAGATGCTAGATTAATATCAACAAATTCTCTAAAAGTGAATCAATCTATTTTAACAGGAGAATCAGAGCTTGTCGTTAAGACGTCTGAACCAATTTCTGCTACAAATTTAGCTGTTGCCGATCAGCAGAATATGATTTTTAGAGGAACATATGTAGTTTCTGGATTTGCTACAGCAATAGTTGTTGATACTGGAACAAATACTGTGATTGGTAAAATTTCTGAAAAATTAAAAGAAATTAAAATAGATGTTCCGCTAAAGAAAAAAATTGATGAACTCTCAAATATGATATTTTGGATTGTTATATTTGCCTCATCTGTAATATTTATATTTGGCATTATTTATCAAATATCGTTCCTGGATATTTTCTTACGAATTGTTGCAGTCGCCGTAGCATCAATTCCAGAAGCCTTGCCTGTAGCAGTAACATTAATTTTGAGTGCTGGTGTTTGGAGGATGAGTCAAAAAAATGTTTTAGTTAAAAAATTACAGTCAGTAGAGGCTCTTGGTCAGGCTACTGTTATTGCGGTTGATAAAACTGGAACTATTACAAAAAACCAGATGATGGTTGAAAAAATATTTATTAATAATAGGTTTATAAAAGTTACTGGAAGTGGATATGACCAAAAAGGTGAGTTTACAGAAAACAATGAAGTTATAAAAAATTTATCTAAGGATAAAGATTTAGATTGGCTTATCAAAGCTAGCGTTTTTACTGCTATTGCAGATCTGAGATATAAATCTAATAGAAACGAATGGGTTCTTGAAAGGGGTGATCCAACAGAAGCCTCACTTTTAGTTTTAGGGAAAAAGTTTGGATATACTAAAGATCAACTAGAAAATCTATATCCCAAGATTTTAGAGATACCATTTGATTTTGATACAAAACATCATACAACTATAAATTTAATTGACGGTAAAAATATTTTATTTAGTGCTGGTAGTCCAGAAGTTATTTTACAAAAATGTAATACTGTTTGGCAGGATGGTAAAATTATTAAAATAGATGATATTGAGATTAAAAAACTAGAGACAACAATATCAGGTATGACCAGTGATGGATACAGGGTTTTAGCTTTGGCTATCAGCAAGAAACCTCCAACAGATCTTGAAAATAATCAGTTGCCAGAGCTAACATTTTTAGGTTTTGTTGGAATTGTTGACTCAATTCGAGAAGAAGTTTATGACTCTGTTAAAAAAGTCAGAGATGCAAATATTAGAGTAGTAATGATCACAGGAGATCATGCTAAAACAGCAGAGTCAATTGCAAAGAGGGTAGGTATTTATCAAGAAGGAGATATCATATTAACGGGTTCAGAGATAGATACTCTAAGTGAAAAATCTATTATAGAAAAACTTGATAAGGTTACTGTTTTTGCCAGAGTTACACCAGATCATAAAATGAAAATAATTGATTTGTTTAAAAAAAGAGGTGATATTATCGCTATGACTGGAGATGGTATAAATGACGCACTCTCCTTAACAGAAGCTGATTTAGGTATTGCTATGGGTAAAGATGGTACAGAAGTTGCTAGACAGGCCTCGGACCTCATTCTTTTGGATGATAATTTTGGAAATATTGTTGAAGCTGCAGAAGAAGGTAGAAATATTTATTGGACAATTAAAAAAACAATTTTATTTTTTCTATCTACAAACCTAAGTGCTCTTATGATAATAACGTTTGCGGTTATTTCCGGCATGCCTCTACCTTTGGTTGCAGCTCAAATTATATGGCTAAATTTAATAACCGATACTTTCTTAAACCTGGCTTTAATTTTTGATCCAAAAGAAAAAAATATAATGTCAGAGGAATACAGATCAAAAAATAATAAGCTATTTGATAGTTTGATGATAACAAGGCTTATTAGTATGTCTATTATAATGGCTTTAATTACCCTAACTTTATTTAATAATTATTTACCATTTGGCATAGAAAAAGCTACAACAATAGCAATTACTACACTAACAGTTCTGAACGTCTTCAATATGTTTAATGTTAGATCACACATCAAATCTATTTTTAACAAGAGTTTTTTAAATAATAAATATTTAATTATAGCTACTCTAATAGCTTCATTACTTTATATTTTATCAATATATAATCCTTTAATGCAGGATATCCTAAAAACATCCCCATTAGATCTTGAAGATTGGTTTATTATAATAAGTATTAGCGTCTCAATAATTATAATAGAAGAGATAAGGAAGTATGTTTATCGTATTAGTTTGCAAATGAAAGATAAAAATTGTTGTTAGAATAATTAAAGGTAATTTACTTTTTTAATGCGTCTCTTATTTCTGTCAACAATTCAGCTTCTTTTGAAAGGGTCGGTTGAATTTGTTCTTTGACTTCTTCATTTTTTCTTACTCTATTCATTTGTTTTATAACTATAAAAATTGCAAAAGAAACTATTAAGAAACTTATTACAGTATTAATAAATAAACCATAATTTAAAGTAATGGCAGGGGTTGTTTCTGTTGCTTGTCTTAGAATAAAGCTTTTATCTGAAAAGTCTAAACCACCTGTTATGACTGAAAAGGGTGGCATTATTACATCTTTAACTAGTGAATTAACTACCCCTGTAAAAGCGGTACCAATAATAATACCTACTGACATGTCGACCACATTACCTTTAATGGCAAATTGTTTAAATTCCTCTATTATTTTCATGTATAGAATTATATTACTATGTATGTTTTAAGCAACTTTTGGCTTTTTAATAACCTGGATAACTTTTCCATTAATCATAAAACTATCATCCTCGTGTATATATATAGGTGGAATTTCTTTTGTTGATTGAGACATTAATAATACCTGATTATTAACTTCATCCCAGACATATTTTTTAATATTAGCCATGTCGTCTATGATGGAAAGTATAATGTCCCCATTTTTAGGGTTACGATACTCGCTATCTATAATTAAATAATCTCCATCCTCAATAGTTTTTCCATCAACAGAAGCTTTGTTCATTGAAAGTCCTTGGGCTCTAATAGCAAAAATACTTTTACATTTTTTTAATATACTTTTTGATATTTTTAAGTATCCCTCAATGTTTTCATTGGCAAAAATGGTTGCAGGTCCACAGTTAGCTGTTCCTATTATTGGAATAGATAATAGACTGCTATTTTGTACCTTACCAAGAACAGCGGGGAGAATTGATTTTGTTTTTTTGTCTATTTTAATGAAACCCTTTTTTTGAAGTTGATCCATATGATGTTTGATCTTTTGTGGAAATTTCTCACCAATAAAATCACCAATTTCACGAAGGGTTAAACCACTAACGTTTTTCTCTCTTACTAATTTTAATATCTCTTCTTGTATTTTGTGCATGTTTTTTAAAATATTATTCTCCCAATAATAATTTAATTATACACATTTCTAGAATTTTTTAAATAAGTTATCCACATATATTTAAAATTAGAAAACTTGACAAAATATTTTCTCCAAATAAAATTAAAACAGTATCGTAATTTAAAAATCATAATAATAAAAATATGTTTCAAGACTTTCAAAAAAGAGAAAATAGAATAAAAAAGCACCAATATCATATTGGTACTCTTTCTAAAATTTTAAAATACTTAAAAACAGGTAAAAATTTCAGACTAATTTTTTAATGTAATTTAGTTTTTAACATATATACATTTAATATTTTAACTTTCTCTGTTAAAATATACTCAATGAGTAATGTAACAATTGAAAATGTTAAAAAGTATTGTCGAGCGGCAAATTATCTAAGTGCTATTCAGATTTTTTTACAAAATAATTATTTATTAGAAAAACCATTATCTCCAAATGATATAAAATCTCGTCTTCTGGGACACTGGGGAACTTGTCCAGGAATTAATTTTGTTTACGCAAACCTAAATCTTGTTTTAAAAAAATATGATGATGCAGAATTTATGTTTATTGTCGGTCCAGGACATGGTTTTCCTGCCGTGCAATCAAATTCTTTTATTGAGGGAACTTTAGGTGAATATTATCCTCAGGCTACTGTTTCAAAATCAGGTATAGAACATATTTCTAAAAACTTCAGTTGGCCATATGGTTTTCCAAGTCACTCTAGTCCACACACCCCTGGTGTTATTTTAGAGGGAGGAGAGCTTGGTTATTCTCTTTCTACTTCATATGGAGCGGTTTTAGATAATCCAAAATTGATTGCTGTTTGTTTGGTTGGTGATGGAGAAGCAGAAACCGGACCAACTGCTACTGCGTGGCACGCTAATAAATTTATAGACCCAAGATTTAATGGTGCAGTTCTACCAATTTTACATTTAAATGGTTATAAAATTTCTGGACCTACAATTTACGGAAGAATGTCAGATGAAGAATTAACAAAGCTTTTTGAGGGTTATGGTTACGAAGTTCATATTATAGAAAAAAAAGAAGATGACGAAGAAAAAATCTATTCTGACATGGCAGAATTGATGGATGTCGTTTACAAAAAAATAAGAACTATTCAAACAGAAGCAAGAGTAAATGATGAAGTTGTTTTAAAACCTAAATGGCCAATGATAATATTGCGAACACCCAAGGGTTGGGGAGGTATAAAAGAACTTGATGGTAAAAAAATTGAAGGTAATCACTATTCTCATCAAGTTGTCGTAAAAGATCCAAGAACTAAAAATAATGAACTAATTGCTCTTGAAAAATGGTTTAGATCTTATAAATTTGAAGAATTGTTTGATGAAAATAATGGTTTTATAAAAGAGATAACAGATTTAATTCCATCTGGAAATAGAAGAATTGGAAAAAATAAGAATGCTTTTGGTGGACCAGATGTTTATAGACCTCTTCTTCTGCCAGATCCAAATCTATTTTCTGAACCAGTTACAAAACCAGGCATTATTGGTTCAAGTTCTATGATTCGAGTGGGAGAATATTTGAATGAAGTTTTTAAAAAGAATGCTCAATTTAAAAATTTCAGATTCTTTTCTCCAGACGAAACTTATTCAAATAAATTAGATAAAGTTTTTGAGTCAGCACCAAGAGCTTGGGTCTGGCCAACAGAAAAATGGGATCAAGATATTTCACCAGAAGGTCGATCTATAGAAATGTTAAGTGAACATACCTTACAAGGATTGATGCAGGGCTATGTTCTAACAGGACGACATGGAATTTTTGCTTCTTACGAATCATTTATTCAAATTGTTTCAAGTATGGCAGATCAATATGCTAAATTCCTTAAACAAGCAAAAGAAGTTTCTTGGAGGGGTAATATTCCATCTTTTAACTACATTTTAACTTCTTCAGGTTGGAGACAAGAACATAATGGATTTTCACATCAAAATCCTGGTTTTATTGATGATATGCTTCAAAGACAGGGTGATTTTATAAATGTTTATTTCCCAGCAGATGGTAATTCTGCACTTGCGGTCATAGATGAATGTTTGGCTTCTTCTTACGGAATAAATGTTATCGTCGCAGGTAAAACACTTGAACCAAGATGGATTACGGTTGAATCTGCCAAAGAACAATTAAAAGAAGGATTAGCAATTTGGAATTTTGCTAGCCAAGAAAATCCTGACATAGTTTTTGCTTCTGCCGGTGATTATCTTACAAAAGAAGCATTAGCAGCAATTGATTTATTACAAAAAGAATTACCTCAAATAAAAACTCGTTTTGTAAATGTTTGCACACTATCTTGGTCTGGTTTTGGAGCTGGAAATAACGTTTTAAAGAAAAAAGATTTTATTAGATTCTTTACAGAAGATAAACCAGTGATATTTAATTATCATGGGTATCCTCAAACAATCAAACAAATTTTGTTTGATTATGCAGAGAACCCAAAGCGTTTCAAGGTAAATGGTTACAACGAGAATGGATCAACTACCACACCTTTTGATATGCAACTGCGAAATGGAACTAGTAGATATAATCTGTTGCTAGACGCTATTTCTTTCTTAAGAGATTCGAATAAAATTTCTCAGGATGAAGCCTCAAAAATTATAGATAAATATAATAATAAAATTGCCGAATTTAAAAAATACATTGTTCAATATGGAGTTGATCCAGAAGAAATAAGTGAATGGCAATGGAAAAAATAATTATTGTAAATAGTGGAAGTGTATCTAAAAAATATGCTCTTTATGAAGGAGAGAAATTATTACTCTCTGCTCATTTTGAAGTTTTACCCCAAGAGTTCCAAATTCATTTAAAGATGGGGGAAAATTATTCTCGAAGTGAAAGAATTAAGAAAGATAATTTTGATCATGCCTTTGATTATTTTGTTGATCTTTTGATCTCTAAAAAAATAATAATAAAAGAATCAGATATTATTGCTGTTGCATTTAGGGTTGTTGCTCCTGGTTTGTTTTTTGAAAAAGATCAAATTATAGACAAGAATTATTTGATAAAGCTTGATGAAATTTCTGAAAATTCTTTAATTCACGTAAAAGCCATGAGAGATGAGATGAATCAGGTTATCGATCGCTTGCCTAAAAATTCACACATAGCAATTTCTGATAGTTCTTTTCATTCAACTAATCCTGAATATGCAAAAAGATATGCCGTTTCTAATAAGCTAACTCAAGAAATCGATTTATATCGATTTGGTTACCATGGTATATCTGTTTCATCTGTTGTTGAAAATTTAAAAAAGGAAAATAAATTACCAGAAAAAATTATAGTTTGTCATTTGGGTGGAGGTGCTAGTGTCACTGCTGTTTTAAATGGAAAAAGTCTAGAAAATTCTATGGGGTATAGTCCATTAGAAGGAATTCCTATGTCTACTCGAAGCGGTAATATAGATGCGGGTGCTGTTTTAGCAATTATGGACTATGAAGATTATGATCCTTCTGAAATGAAAGAAATTCTGTTTCATGAATCTGGTTTACAGGCAGTCAGTGAAATTTCTTCAGACACTAGAGACTTAATAGAACAGATGGAGAAGGGAAATAAAAAAGCTATCTTGGCTTTAGATATGTATATTCACTCAATAAAAAAATATATAGGGGCTTACATGACGATTTTAGGAGGATTAGATTTGTTGGTTTTTACTGCAACAGTAGGTGAAAGATCTTATAAAATTAGAGAAAAAATATGTCAGAATTTAAAACATATTGGTATTGAACTTGATTCTGATTTGAATAAAAAATTAAATGAACAAGAGGGATATATTAATCGTCCAGGTTCTAATGTGGCAATTTTAATCAAAAAAACTGATGAAATGGCAGAGATGGCTCGTCGAACTTATGA
>CAYYEF010000004.1:28494-30697 GCA_964470825.1 uncultured Candidatus Saccharibacteria bacterium
ACTACATATTCATCAATTTCTCTTTGAGTTAGATCATAGAAAAATTTTCCATCATCATGAAGATCTTCGGCAAGTTTAGTCCCAACAAATCTCCAGTGCCAAGGTTCAAATTGATAGTAGGAATTATTTTCTGGATAAGAAAGTACAAAACCATATTTATAAGCATTTTCTTTTAACCACTGGTATTCTTTTGATTTTGAAAAACCAGAAAAAGTATCAGCTACAGTTGGATTTGTGAAATCAATTGTTGTACCAAGTTGATGTTCTGAATAACCTTGGTCTGCAGAGAATTGGTTTGCTGTACCAGCACCATAGGTTACAGTATAAGCCCCTTTTAATATTGCTTGTTCAGAAAAAGATCTAAAAGCTGAAATTATTTGTAGAGACATTCCGGCTTTTTGAGCATCATTCATTAAATCTTCTAAATAAGGCCAAACTTGATCATGAATCTTATACGTTTTTGTTTTATTAAAAGTATATTGAGAGGGGATAGTTTCCAAATCTGCTGGTGCATAATGTTCATTTAAAAAATATACTCTAGAATATTTTTGTAAAAGCTCCGGATCTGTTTTTGTAATTTTTTCTAGATCTTGAACATTGTTATTAACTCTCCTGAATTGCTTATCCAATGATTCAGTTTTTTCTTTTGCTGTTTGAAGTGCTTCTGCAAGAGTAGTATTTTCTTCTTGGGCAGCTAATAAAATAGTTTCAATATCAGATATTTTTTGGCTAAATGATTGGTTTGAGTTTTGTAAATTGTTTTGAATGTCATTAATTTTTTTAGAAGTATAGTATTGATTGTATCCAAGATAACCTAGTGTAGTTATAACTACAAAAGAAATAATTATTTTTATAAGTATATTTTTATTCATAAAATAATTATAACAAATAAAACCCCCGCTATCTTGCGATAGCGGGGGGGGTAGAATCAGGCAGCGATTTCTTGGATTTTACCCATGAAAGGGTTTTGAATCTGAACCCATCTGCCGTTGATGTTGGCCTCGACCACGTTGTTGTGGTTTGCAAACAACAACATGATTTCAGGATCCCGTTCCAGCATTTTGTGCAGGGGTCCGTATCCCTTGTCGAGTTGCTTGCCCTCGGATAAGACCCGGACGATCACTCCTTTGTCTCGACTTATATCGAGTTTGAGAAGGTGTTTGACACCATCCCGAAGTAGATCGACAACCTGACGTGGCCAAATCTTTTTCGGAATTACGGACGCAGGTTGGTGTGCGGTTTTATTGAAACCATTTTGACCTCTTTTTCCGCACAATTTTCCGGGGGCAGTTTTTTCCCAGACACACTTCGGTGCCCAGGCCACTGCTTTCCGGCGCTTTTCATCGCCGTTACCGATCAAAGCGACAACGATGTCGCCCTTGCCGATAAGCCACCGCGGGTAATCGATAGCGTCTGTGGAGAAGGAGGCTTTGGAAGTGCCACTGCTTTCCACAGCTCGACGCCGGTCATACGGGACAAAAATGTCCTCGGGTTTTCCGTTTTGGGTGACGCCGAAGGCATACTCTGCACCGATATGGGTCACCTGAATTTCTACTACTTGTGTTTTTTTCACAAACTACCTTTCTTTTTTGATGTGCTTTTTGTTGGTCTATCCTGTCTTAATATTAGACGGGTTCCAAGCTTTATATATTATACTTTAAATAAAACGTTTTGTCAATTTATACTAAAAATTATACTAAGAACATTTTATAAAAAATAAAAAACAGCTAGATTTTTTCTGCTGTTTTTTTATTTCTATTTTTTCTTTTTTTGAGCTGCTAATCTAGCTTTTTTAATTGCTAATCTTTTTGGTGTCTTTTTTGATCGGGATGTTCTTTTTTTGTCCAACCCTGTAATTCTTTTTGCCATAAAATTATTATACACAAATAAAAAAAACTAGCTATAAATATATTAATTTTTATTTAAATTAAATTATTAATACTTCCAGCATCAGTTACTTTTTTAAAACCCTCTTTTTCTAAAATAATTTTAGCGAGATTAGACCTACTTCCAGATGTACAATATACTAAAATTTCTTCATTTTTATCAACTTCAGGAAAAATTCCTTGTGTCATATCTATGATATTGTGGAGTATTGCCCCCTCAATATGATTGTTTTCGTATTCATCTTTTGTCCTTACATCAATCAAAATCATTTTAAGATACTAGTATATTTTTAGTTATAAGATAATTTAGATGCTCC
>CAYYEF010000005.1:0-13787 GCA_964470825.1 uncultured Candidatus Saccharibacteria bacterium
ATTTTTATAATTTCAACAACATTCTTGTAAGGTATCAAAACATTCTCAAACTCTCCAATTTTGGCAATTTTGAGCTTTTTCTCGGCAAGTCTATATGAGTCTGTGGCAACAAAAACTAATTCTTCTCCATTTGAATAAATTAATACACTAGAAAGTTCTGGTTTAATATTTGAAACAGATGAGCTATACCAAACAGACTTTAAACCTTCAACAAATTGACTACTATTTATATTAACTATTTTTGAACTTTTAATTTCTGGTATGGGTGGAAAATCTTCAGTGTTTTGAGTTTTAATTTTAGTAGATGAACTTTTTGTTTTAATCTGAAGAACTGAATTGTCTAAATTTAATTCAACCTCATCATCTGATTTAGGTAAGTTGTTTAAAAATTGACCAATTAAAGAACCTTCTATAGCAAACTTTCCCTCATCTTTTGATAAAACCTTGATTTTTCCAATAAAACCTATATCAAGATTTGTTGAGCTTAAAATTAGTTCTCCATTCAATAATTCAAAATTAATACAAACCAAAATTGGTAGGTTAGCATTTTTATTAGTAACTCTCTCAGCTTTACTTAAAATAGATATTAACTTGTCCTTATTTATCTTTATATTCATAGTTAAGAATTATTATTATATATATGCTTTGTGGATAAGTTGATAAGTTCAGATACCTTAATATTTTAAAGGTTATTTAAGGATTTTACCTTAGGATAACCTGTTGATAACATTTTATGAAAACTTTAATAACTTATAACTTATTAAAATAAATTCAAGTAATTAAGTTTTAAATAAGGTGTTATTAAGAAGTTTTTTACAAGATATTAGACTTAAAAGAACGTATTTTATACACTTTTCAACAGTTTATTCACAAAACTAAAGCATAGAACGGATCTGGTTTATTTGTTGAGAAAGAGTGTTATCTATTTTAATATCTCTTTTAATTTTTTCACAAGAGTGAATTACAGTGGTGTGGTCTCTTCCCCCAAGTTTTTCTCCGATAGTTGGAAATGAGATGTTAAAGTCCTCCCTTAAAAGGTACATTATGATTTGGCGTGGTCTAACAACCTCTTTTCTGCGTGTTTTATCGCAAATACTAGCTTCTTCAATATTATAAAAATCAGAAATTATCTTTATAAGTTCGTTTACAGAGACCATTTTCTTTGGTTTTGCATTATTTTTGATTAAATCCTTTATTTCATTGAAAGAAAGGTCTTTTGCTCTTAATTGAGTTTGACAAATAATAGAATTAACAGCCCCTTCAAGTTCTCTAATGTTCCCTTCTATTGTTTGAGCTAGAAAATTAATAACATCATCAGATAGAACAATATTATTTCTATTTATTTTTGATTTTAGTATAGCTATTCTTGATTCATGATCTGGTTGAGGAATATCAACAATCATTCCTTGGTTGAAACGAGAACGTAACCTATCTTCTAATCCAGGAATAAAACTAGGGTGTTTATCTGATGAGAAAATAATTTGCTTATTATTATCATATAAACTGTTGAAAAGATGGAATAATTCCTCTTGGGATTTTTCTTTCCCTGAAAGGAATTGAATATCATCCATAATTAAAACATCATATTTTCTATATTTCTCCTTAAAAAGACTTATTTTATTGTTTTGCATAGCGCTAATAAATTCCTGAGAGAATTTTTCAGATGTTAAATAATAAACTTTTTTATCAGGGTAAGATGTTTTTATTTGATTTCCAATAGATTGTATTAAGTGAGTTTTACCATGACCTGTATTTCCGTATATAAACAAAGGGTTATAAACAATACCGGGTTGTTTAATTATTGCTAATGAAGCAGCGTGAGCTAATTCATTAAAAGGTCCGATAATAAATGTTTCAAAAGTATATCTTGGGTTTAAGTTATCGTCTTTATTAATATAAAAATCAGATAAAGGTAATTCGTTAGGGTTATAAATAGCACGGTTTTGAATCTGTTCTTTGTTTTTGTCTGATTTTGCAACAATATATTCAACAGCCCTCACCTCTTCAGTTGTTTCTCTTAATATTTTTAAAATGTTTTTATGAAATTTTTTACTAAGCCAATCTTTAACAAAAGTATTTGGAACCCCTATAAAAACTACACCATCGTCGTATTTGTTGATGAAAGTATCTTTAAACCAAGTCTTAAAATTAGCTTTTGATACTTGTCCTTCAATCTCTTGAAGTACTTCATCCCAAAGTGTTTTGTAGTTTAAGGTTGTTGACATAAGATGATTGGTGAATATTATATACCTGTTCTCAGAATAAAGAACTTGTTAAAAAACTGTTTTTATGTTAATAATTTGTTTATAACTTGTTAATAATAATTTTATGTCAGTTACATATCAACCTAAAAAAAGAAAAAGAGCGAAAGCACATGGTTTTTTAGTTAGACAATCATCAAAAACAGGTAAAAACGTGATTAGTCGAAGAAGAGCTAAAGGACGAAAGAAATTGGCTGTATAAAAGCCTTTTAAATCAATGTTTTCTAGAAAAAATCGCATACCTAGAGAGAAGCTTGAAGAAATTATTAAACAAAGCAAATCTTTGGGAAGCGATTTTTTTAATATAAAATTTATAGAAAACAACCTTATTTTTTCAAGGTTTTCTGTAATTATCTCTAAAAAAAACTGTAAATCATCTGTAGGTAGACATTTATTAAAGAGAAGGTTTGTTTCTATTATAAAAGACCAAAAAAATACTTTTAAAAATAAAGATTATGTGTTTTTTGTTAAAAAAGAAGCTGTAAATAAGAGCTTTAAAGATTTAAAGAACTCTTTTAAAAGATTTATTGAAGAAAATAGTTTATAATTACCAAACATATGTCAGAAATATTTAATAATTTTTTAGTTACCCCTTTATATAATGTTTTAGTTTTAATTTTAGACTATGTTCCTTTTGTAGATCTTGGTATTGCTGTAATTTTACTAACTTTGATAGTTAGGTTTGTGTTATATCCCCTTTCAAAGAGTGCTATTAAAACTCAGTTAAAAATGAGAGATATTCAAAAACCAATAGAGGATATAAAACAGAAATATAAAGACGATCAACAAAAAATGGCGGTAGAGATGATGAAGTTTTATAAAGAAAATGATATTAAGCCATTTTCAGGTATTTTACTTTTGTTTATTCAATTACCTATTATCTTCGCACTTTATTTTGTGTTTCTTCATGAAGGATTACCAAACATAGACCCAAACCTACTCTATTCCTTTGTTGGTGTTCCAGAATTTGTTAATCCAAAATTTCTAGGTTTTTTTGATCTTGCATCTAAGAGTATTATTTTAGCTTTATTTGCTGGTGTAACACAATTTTTCCAAGCCAGACTAATGATAAAAAAGAATGATCAAATTGTACAACCTTCAAACGAGAATAGTTTTCAAAATGACTTAATGAAGAGTATGCAAATTCAAATGCAGTATGTTTTACCAGGACTTATGATTGCCTTTTCATATAGTTTAGGAGCTGTGGTTGCACTATATTTTACAACAAGTAACCTCTTCTCGATTGCACAAGAATTATATTTAAAGAAAAAGTTAAATAAAGAGGTTCTTAAAAAACAATATTAATTTAATAAAGATTAAATTAAATAATATCTAAACTCCAAAGAATTAAATCTGATTTATTTATAAACATCAAATAGTCTTCATTTGGAGATAGTTGTAAATCAACAGCATCTAGATTTACGGGGTTTTCGCTATTTGCAACCATTAAACTTTCAACAGTAAAATCTTTTGTATTTATTTTTACAAAACTATCATTAAAAGAGTACTGGCCTTGATACCAAATATCTGGAAAATCACCACGTGTAATATTTACAGGTACAGCACAGTAAATAATAACTGAATCTTTTTGGCTCCAAACACATTTTTCAGCAGGAAATGTTGATAGTTGTATTGTGGTGTAAAGTTTTGTATCAGAATCAAATAAAACATTTTTAGTAACACCAGAATCGTTGTAAGAATAGAATATTTTTTTTCCGTCAGGACTGGTGTTTGAGTTTAATGCAATAGTGTTCCCTATTTTTTTAATAAAACTCTTATTTTCAGGGTTAAAGTAGTAAAGAAAACCTTCCGAAACAACAGACGACTTAGTGTTTAAGGTTAAAACGTTATTTTTTAAGATTTGAACTTTCCACTCAGATGTTTCTAAATCTAAAACTTTTTTGTTTGATAGAGGTGTTTTTATATTACCTGTATATAAGTTTGTAATATATCCCCCGTTTTGATTGTCTGTAGTGTTCATAAAAGCGAAATCACTAGATGAAGCAAATCTGGTGAAACCAAAAGATTCTGATGGTAAAAATGTTCCTGTGATATTAGCAAAATCATCCATTTTTTCTATTGTACTTGTAGAAAGTGTCGGGTAATTTATTTTTCCTATAAAATTTTCAGTTGCAGTTGAGTTTAAATAAACCATTATCAAACTTTCTCCGTCAGGACTAAATATCGCTTGATATATTTTAGGTATTGTTGTGTTAGTTATTCTTTTTTGAGATAAGTCTCTAGAAGTTGTTTCATATATGTGTCCGGTAGATCTTTCTACAAACCTATATACAACCTCTTTAATCTTTTGATTTTGCTCCGAACCTGTTTCTTCTTGAACTAATAAAGAAGAGGTTGTTGCTTCTCTTTCAAACATAACACCCCCTGCCACAGGAAAACTGCTAATTTGACGAAGTTTTGGAATTATAGAATTTTTGTTTTGGTTCTGGTCATTGTTGTTCTGGTTTGGAATTACAGAATCTTTTGTTTCTGATGGAAAAAAACCACCAAAGAAATTTCTAGCTGCTTCAATTACAGGATTTTTTTCCTCAGTTTGTTTTTGAAAAAAAAGAAAAAATCCTATCAATAGAATTGCTACCACAATAACTATTGTTAATATTGTAAGAGCGGTTTTTTTGTTCATAAAATTATTATAACAAAAATATTTTAAGGAAGTGCTTTAATATCCCAATGATCATTTTCCCAACGAACATCAAGTCTTTTTCCGGAAGAAGGAACTGTCACGCTATATGTTTTATTAGGTGTTATGTTTTGTGTACCTATTAGAGATTTAAAATAAGAATCTATCTTTGACCAATTTCCACTATTGCTTCCTTGTCCAATATCAAATTTATAACCATTTCCATGAGAATATGTTCCTTGTGCGTGTCCAGACTCTGTTCCTCCTGTTATGACAAAACCTGTACCACCAATTCCTCTATTAATTGTTGAAATAGCATCAATTGTAGACTGCCTAAAACCTGTAACATTAGTACAGTTTCTTTGTCCAGGATATGTACAAGGATTTTTATTTATGGTTACTCCTTGACTAGCTAAATCATTTCTAATTTTAGATTCATCCCCGATCACTTCAGGAGATTCTCCAGAAGCATCATTAGTATTTTCATTAAAAGGGTCAGTATTATCTACACCCCCAGGTGTTCCTCCATCAGGTAAAGGAATATTTGAACCACCCCCACCTTGAATTGGTTTAAGAGTTAGATCGTTTTGAAAAATCTTAGGATTAATTTGATTTAGAATAATCCAACTTGATAACGCAATTAATAATCCTGCTACTGCAGCGGTAATTCTTTTTCTCCCCTCCTCTTTTTTAAACATTGCGTCAGTAGTCATGTATTGAATACCTCCAAATATTATAAAAAGAACAGATAATGCTACTGCTATACCTACTCCAAAATTATATATAGTAATTAAAAACTCACTTAAATTTGCACTTTTAGCAGCATTGTTTAGTGGGCCGTCTGAGACGAGAGGTTGATATCCTTGTGCTAAAGAAATTAAAGGTATAAAAAAATAAATAAAAAATATAGAAATAATTATTTTAAACATTAATATAATTCTATCAAAAAAATAAATAAAATGTTTACTAATTATTTGTTGGTGGCAGGTATAAATTGAGTATTGCTTCCATTAAAAGGTTGTTTATTCATTAAGCTATTTCCGTAATCTCTTCCTATGGGGATATCAAACTTACTATTTCCAGCTCCTACAAAAGCACTTCCTGTGTCATGAACATATCCAGGAACATTATTTAATGTAACAGATTGACCTATTGAATTTATGTATGTAATAGAGGGTATAATATAATTTTTACCATACTGACTAGAATCTCCAGCAAGTGTTACATAAGAAGATCTGCCAGCAACATAATCATCCAGTGTCCTTACTATAGAAATTCCGTCAAGTCCTGGTCTAGAGCTAGCATAACCGCCCTCCATACCTATTAAAGCACCTGCTTTTTGAGGAGAGTATGCTGTGAGTCTAGGATTAAAAGGTTCTCCGTTTGGAGAAAGATCTACTCCTTGATAGTTTGTCCCACCCCCAGGTGTTCCTCCATCAGGTAAAGGAATATTTGAACCACCCCCACCTTGAATTGGTTTAAGAGTTAGATCGTTTTGAAAAATCTTAGGATTAATTTGATTTAGAATAATCCAACTTGATAACGCAATTAATAATCCTGCTACTGCAGCGGTAATTCTTTTTCTCCCCTCCTCTTTTTTAAACATTGCGTCAGTAGTCATGTATTGAATACCTCCAAATATTATAAAAAGAACAGATAATGCTACTGCTATACCTACTCCAAAATTATATATAGTAATTAAAAACTCACTTAAATTTGCACTTTTAGCAGCATTGTTTAGTGGGCCGTCTGAGACGAGAGGAACATAATCTACTTTTGCAAAAACAATATCAGTTTTTAAAATAAGAAAACTTAAAAAAACACTAAATATGTAATTAAATTTTTTAAAATATAAAATCATTTAAATTATTATTTTGTCCAAATATCAGACTAAAACCCTCTCTTGCTTTCTGAAGAATTGTTTCATTAGACACATCTATTGAAATAGATGCTGTACCATCTTGATTATTTTCATTTCTAAAAACCAATGAATTTTGGTTTGGTGCATTTATTTTTTGACCATTTAATTTCCAAGAGTAAACAGTTGCTTTATTTAAAATAGAGTCTTTCTTAAAGAAATAAGGAACAGCTTCGAATTCAATCTCAGTTTTGTTAATTGAAAAACTATCCCCAACTATTTTATTATATAGAGTTCCTAAATCAGGACTTTTCTCATATATAAGAATTTTTGGTTCTGTTGGATTTATAAAAATACTATTATTAGCAACCGCACCATCTTCTATTGTTGATATTTCAACACCAATTCTAGCCCCTTTTGAAAGCAGTGCCCCGGTATAATTGAAGGTGTTTTTGCCATAACCAGATTGATTTTGCACAACACTTCCATCTAAATACCATTTATAACTTAAGTTTTTAGAATCAACATATTTTCCTCCTTTATCTAGTACTTGAGGCATAGCAACAACTTTTAAACTTGATTGTCTAGAAAAATAAGCCTTACCCTCATAAAAAGGAGGTGTAAAAGTTTCTGCTTCATATATTAAATCAACTTCGGCGGGTCTATAAGAGTATGTTTTTTCAATTGTTTGACCGTCTGGTTTTAAAATAACAACCCTTACTTTTGTTGTTTTTCCTAATTCGCCAACTGTAAATTGGTGTTGTGTGGCCCCAATCTCTCTTTTAACAAGAACATCATTTATATACCAACTAATTTGAAGCCTATTTAAATCATATGAATAGTTTTCTATTTTTGTAGTAATTAATTGACCGGGTTTTGGTACAGAAGTTGAGTTAATAAAAGAAATTTGTTCTTTTACACCAGTATCATTAAAATCGAGAGTTGTATTGTAAGCTTTTTGTATCTCACCAGAAAGAGCCGGATCAGAATTAATTAAATTTTGAAATTCTTGGGGTAATTGATTTATGCTTGTTTCAGCTAAAATAAATCCTGGAAAGGTATATGCAATTACTAATAGTAAAAAGAATTTTTTCATTAATATAATTATACATTAACAAAAATTTTTTGTAATAGAGTTTTTAAGACTTTTTAGATCTTATAATGTTTTCAGATCCTGTATTTTGAGCTTTGATTAAGGAGTTTCTTTGCCTTATTATGTTGTTATTTTGATTTAATTCTTCTTGCTCAGCCTCGTCCTCTCTTCTAGATTCTTCGATTGTTTTCCAAACATTCCATGTATAAATTGGCAACATTTCTATAAAAGGAATACTTTCTAAAATTCCACCCACAACCTGTCTTCTAAGTCTTTTTGCCCCTCCAAAAAATTTAACATTACTTGTTGCAAACATTCCCCACATAAATGCATATTGTATAAAACCAGAAGCTATAGCAGTAACAATAGACCAGCTTAAAAAAACTTCGATAACATCAACCGTAATTGCAATTATTAGCATTAACCACTTTTTACCCTCACTAATTCTATAGTTCATAATTTATTTTAATCCACTCAAGGAGTTTTTAACTTTATTTAAACCAGAATCTCCGCCATAGTAACTATCCTGAGCCGCTTTAAAGTCGGCTTTTGCTTTTCTAATAGATAGAACCTGAGAAGGATCGGAAGTAATTATCTGATCTTCTGTATATGAAGCAATAACCTTTATGGCGACGTGTTTTAATCCAGCGAAGAAAATACCCTCCCCTACATCTGATTCAAGTAATAAGAATTTTTCTTCGTCGGTTAAATTAAAAGTTTGTTGAACAATATCAATTGATGAAGGAGATTGTTTCATCAACATTTGCATAGAAGAGTTTGTGATAATGGGCACACCATAAGGTGATCGTAAGAAGTCTTCCACGTCTTGGGTAATTGTGGCCATTCCAAGGAAATATTTTCTACCTCTTTTTGCTAAACCAAATAAGAATGATGCGGTGTCTTCTGATTTCATCATCCACCAAGCCTCGTCAATAACAAGAAGGCGTTTCTTCAACTCTTTTCTAATTTCAGTCCAAATGAAGTGAGTAATTAAATACATGGCCACAGGTTTCAATTCATCCTCCATGTCTCTGATTGAGAATACAACGAATTTTTTGTTTACGTCTACGTTTGTTGGTTGATTAATAAAGCCTGCCCATGTTCCACGAGTATATTTTGAAAGTTTTTGTACAAGAGATTCGGCACCCTCCATGCCACCAAGCACCAATTCAAAATCAGATAATAAAGGTGGTTCAATTTGTGAAAAATCTGATTCAGGTGTGATGTCTTTTAAGGCATATGTTTCGCTAATTGCTCGGTCGATAATAGCGTCTTCTTCTGGAGTAAGTCCACCAAGCATCAATCTAAAAAGACCAACAAGGTTTACAATATTTGAACGCAACACGTCAGAAGGTTCCTCGTCTTCTCTTGGGGCTGGTAAATCAAAAGGGTTAATGTGGTGAGGAGAAGTTAGAGAAATATTAAAATATCTTCCGCCTGTGGCTTCGGCCAAATATTCATATTCTCTTTCGGGGTCGATCACAATTACTTCTGTTTCAAACATTAAAGAACGTAGAATTTCTAGTTTGGTCATATATGATTTACCAGATCCAGCTTTGGCAAAAGTTACAGAGTTATAGTTTTCTAGAGAAAATCTATCAAATAAAACCAGACCGTTATTGTGTCTGTTTACTCCATATAAAATTCCTTTGTCAGAAGTAAGTTCGAATGAGATAAAAGGGAAAATGCTTGATAGTGGTGAAGAATTTAATTTTGAGTGAACACTTAAAACATCTGTGGCAATAGGAATTATACTTTTAAATCCTTCTTCTTGTTGGAAAAGTGCTGGTTTTACATATACTAGTTTTGATTCAAGAATAGATTTAATTTCAGATTCTGTTTTGTCTAATTCTTCTTCTGTGTCTGCGTAAATTGAAATATATAGACCAACATCAAAAATTCTTTCTTGGGCTTGTTGTAGTTGATCTCGCAAAGCTTCTAAGTCTTGATAAGCGGTGTCAAGTAAAGGATCACGCACCATACCCTTCTCTTCTCTGGTGTGAATTTGTGATTGAACCTCGGCTACTTTCTTTTGAAAATGACGTAAAATTTTTGCTGTTTCAATCGGATGAACAAAAATAGAAATATCAAAAACCTGATCAAGATTAATAATTGGAGAAAACCAGCTATCTGATAGATAACGAGGATATGAGATAACAAAAAAACTTCTAATAACTTTTTCCCCTAAGTTCAAAGAACGAGGAGTTATTTTTAAGGCTGAGGGTGCAATAACATCTTTTAATTCCAAAACGCCTGCCTCATAAATTTGTTGTGGCAAAAAAGAAGTTATTTCTGGTCCCTTATCTTTTTTCTTTTGTAAAAAATCAAATATACCCATATTTATTTAAGAAACCGGAATCGGCTTCTCTACATCACCAGGATTAAACAATTTATAGTATACCTCAATTATTTCTTCTGTTCCTAATCTAACTGCGCGAATACCTGTTCTAACAATTCCCTGCTCTACTACAGAAACCCTTTGTTCTAATTGGGTTCTGTCTTCTTCAAAACTTTCAATTTGATTTTGTTTCTTGTTTGAGTTTTTATCAAGAAGCTTGGCACCTTTTGATGTTGAAAGTTGTGGTGGTGTATAAGGTACAACAATGAAAAAGGTCTTAGTCATGATGTTTGTGTTTTCAGTAAAGGTTTTAATGAATTGTATATATTCTTTTATTTGGATTTTTAATAAATCATTTGTTTGTTCCTTTTGACGACCTTCCAAAAGTGCAATATATGGCCTAATATCTAATCGGCGAGATTGTAAAAATATTTGAATAGAAAAATCCAGAGAGTTTAAAAAGTTTTGAAATTGAAAAATGATTGATTGTTGCTCGTCTTCTGATTTAAGAGCAAAGTTAAGAGAAGAGGTCATAAGAAGAGCCCGCATTGATCCATCTTTTAAAATGACAATACCGTCACGAACTTCTTTTATGGGAATAAAGTTTTGAGTTGCTTCACTTTTAACCATTAAATTTATTATAACAAGATTAATATAAGGGTTCTAGTTAATAAGTGTTTATTTATTAATCTTTTCGTTTATATCAAGACTCCAAGTAAGTTCTTTTAATTTTGAATCTGATAATTTTGGTACATATAATTCTGTATGAGTGTTCTCTTCTGTTTTTTTGGCACTAGGTTTCTTTTCTTCTTTTTTCCAAATATATAATTTTGTTGCAAAAAAATATTTTACAGCACTTTCTACGGTGTTAACAAAAGGACGACCGTTTGATTGATAGAATGCAAGAGCCATAAAAAAACCAACAACAGGAATACCTATTAATAAAGCCAGAAATTGAGGTAAAGAAGACCACAAAATGAATCCAATAGCGGCTCCGCCAGAGACATATAAAAATTGTTTTAGGGTTAATGGCCCAAAAATCTTATCTTCTACTTCAATAAATTGTGGAACTTGGTAACGCATTTATTTAATTATAACAAAAAATATTTTTAATAGTGAAAACTTTTCAGTTTTTTGTTATGAGAATTAATATTATTCTGGTATTTCTCGATAAGGATCAATTTTTACTGTTTTAGCAGCGGAAACTGTTGGATTTTGTAGTTTTTGAGCAACATTATTTACTGATGGAGATGTTTTCTTCATATCCTGCTCAATTATTTTTTGATTTTGTTCTGGTGTATTTACACTAGTTGAAGGAGTCTGAACATCTGGTTCTATCATTAAGGAATTATTTGGTTTAACTTGGTTTTCTTCAGGATCCTCTATTTCTTTTAGGATGTTTTCTCTTTCAAGGTTTGTTTCGGCTTTTGTTTTTTGTTGATGAATTTCTTCAACCTCTTCTGACTCTGTTTTTTCAATTATTTTTGCTCTAATCAGAGAGAAAATTTGGTCACTTACTTCTTGAGCGATTTTAGAAGCTATCTCAGGTTTTATTTCTGCTTCGTTTATAAGGTTATTTAGATAATCTTCTGGTGTTTCGAAACCAAGCATAATTAACAACGTCTCGTGTTCTATAACAGAACCTTGATCTATTCTCAATCCATTTTTAGAAACTATGTTTCTAATTGTTTTTTCCCAACCAGACTCAGTAATAACCTCCCTTATTTGTTCTGGAAGTTCTCTGAACCTGTCCTCTATAATTTTTTGTGTATCTTGATCCATATTATTTAATCTTTTTGAGATTCTTTAATTGCTTTTTTTTAAATCTTTCAATGCGCCTAATATTTTTTCAGAATCTGTTTGATTTTTTCTCTTAGCGTTTCTTAGGTTTACTGCAGCTAATTTATTTTTCTGACCAACCCATAATTTTCCAATACTTTTATCTGTAAATGGTATCTTAGGAATAATTTTATCAAATGATTCGGCATAAGCAGAAGATCTGGTTTTTCCTGCACTATCAATCTCTTTAATTTCGTCTTTCCATGTTTTGGATTTATTTTCGATTTCTGTCTTAAGTTCGGCAGCTTCAACCTTCTTCTTATCAATAGCTTCTTTTGTTTTTGTATGAGCATCACTACCCTCTTTCAGTAATTTTAATTCCTCTTCTCCCTCCTTGATTTCTTTAATTAGTTTTTGTCTCTTCTGTGTTTCTTCTAGATTATCAATTTTAGACTGAAGAGCATCTTTTCGTAATTTTTCACCCTGAGTTGTTTCCCCAATTTCTTTATAATATCCTTCTCTTGCTTTAATTTGTTTTTCAAGAGTTTCTTGGTATCCACCTTTTCCTCCGGCTTTACCCAAATCTACTCCCGTTGCACCAATAATTTTTGAAGCTTTTGAGGATGCTCTTAAATCAAAACTGCTCTTAGCCCCAGCTTTTAGGGTTGATCTTAAACCTCTTCCTATTGCTGAGTTCGCGGCAAAATTATTTACCATTGTTGAATCAGCAAGTCTCCTGGATGCTCTTCCAAGTGTATTTCTCCCAGCCATACCAGCTAAACCTAAAGCCCCTCCTCCAACAATACCAGTAATTTGCCCAGCACCCTTTCCAGCCATGTCCGATAGTGATTTTGAGACAATAATAGAACCAATCAAAAATCCTATAACTACCAAATACATAATAAGCAGGTTTATCACAGAAGATATGTCACGTGCAAGAAATAAATTAGCCCAGTCAATATTACCACCACCATCAAGAAGGCTTTTTGTAAGACCAGATGTCATTTCTAGAGAGATGTATATAAAAAACAAGAATACTGGAGCAAAAAAAGATTGACCTATTAATGCTGCCCACCACTTATCATAAATACTTTTTTTTAGGCTTGGAATTATCCAAGACCCAATTGCTACTGCAGATGCAACAAGAACAAAAACTAAAATAATATATCTGGCAATAAACATTGCAGAAGCAATTAGTAAAACTATTCCTAAAATAAACATTATTATAATACCACCTAGAGATATTTTAATAATATTCAAATACATGTTTCCACTAGCTTGATCAGCTATAGCACTATTTATTGTAGAAATCCTTAATTTTTCAAAAAAGACTCCTGCAATACCAGACCAATTACTGTTTGAAGCAGCAGTCTGCGATTTTATAGATTCATAAAAATTAATTGCTATGATGTTTGAAGTATCAATAATTATTTTAGTGAAAAATAAGCTAAAGTTTATTATTAAAGCTACTACAATAACAGTAGCGATCATTTTACTTGTTCCAGATTCGAAGCCTTTTATTATTGTCATAATTCCCACATAAAGCAGAACAAAAATAAAGGCAATATTAACAACATCTCTCATTATTCCCCACGCATTTCCCAAATAACTTCCTTGACCGATTTGTACATTGGCCCCCATGTTAATGACAGAGAATTTCAAAACGCTATCAAACAAGAATCCGGCAACACCTGTTAGTAAATATACTGAACCTAAAACTATATTATTTAAAACCCACGCAGCCCAACAATCAATAGGAAACCAGTTTCTATATGAACCACAAGATGAAATATTAAAAGAATCATTGTTTTGTTGAG
>CAYYEF010000005.1:13887-29593 GCA_964470825.1 uncultured Candidatus Saccharibacteria bacterium
AAAAACAAAAACCAAACTTAAACATACAAATAGAATTTTTTTCCACTTCATTTGCTTTAATTTTAGCAAATTTTTACAAATAAAAAATTACTTCTCAACAAGTCATTTAATAAATAAATCCTTATTGAAAAATAATTTAAACAATTTAATTTGATGATCCTTTGACTGCTCCTAAAGTTTCTGTTAATGCTGTTTTAATCAAATAATTTACAAGAGTAGATACAACCTGATCAAATTTTTCTGCCATTACTAATCGGTCAGGAGCAAGACCTAGGCGTTGTTCAAGTTGTGTCTCTATAACACTTCCAGGTGTTACTGTTTTTCCTGCGTTTGGACCATCTTTTGCTTTCCATGAAAAATAACCATTTCCCCAATCAAGCTCTGTTTTAATAGGTCCTATGCCAAGTTCAATTCTATTTCTAGCCTCGGCTTCTGCTAGTAGGTATGAGCCGTATGGGTTGTTGGCAGGGTTTTGTGTTACTGCAAAATATGAATTGTAGTCAAAGCTGTCACCACTTAAAAATGATTCAACGTTACCTTGAACAGTGTCAAGCGTACACCTACCCCTATTTGAGTAGTTGTTTGTATAGCTATTTATCAGATTTGTAGTTACATATGCCTCAAAAGGTTCACATAAGAATCCTCCACCTAAGTTTTGTAAAAAATTACCCATCTCATAATCTGATATATCTTGGAATAGTTTTGTTGGGTCATCTACGAATGCAGGTTTTCCTTCAAAACCTGATTGAATCCATGCTATTGTTGAATCAGAAACATAGGTAATAATTGTATTTGCAAGACAATATGCAATAGAATCCCAACTGGGTAATATTGGAATACCCCAAACCACTAAACTACCAACCTCTTTTGCTCTATGAGGACCCTCTTTTGTTGGGACTTCTTCTTTCAAAACCGTTCCTAATAGGCTATCAATACCTTTTGAAACAACGGCTGTTAAAGCATTACCTATTATTGCACCAACAGAACAACTTAGAGCATCTGCTGCTGCATTAGACTCATTACTTCCTTTAGATTGAGATTGTGTAGGTATTAAACCTCCTTTACTAGGATCAACTTCGCTTGTGAATGAACTATTGTTTGTCTTACTGCCAGGATTATAATCTAAAGATCCTGCACTAGTATTATTTATATTACTAAAACCAGTACCGGAATTTTGAGCGCCTGAATTGTTTATGTTTGTAAAGTCGCCGGTTTGTGAAAAAGTTTCAAAAGGAAAGCTTGTGATAAAAAATATAAAAATTATTGATGAGATAAAAACTTTTTTATAAATAAACTTAAGATTTTTCATATTAATTTGTATTAAAAATTATACCATTACTTTCTAAATAGTTTTGCACTTGTTTAAACAGTATGGGTTGTTCCTCAGAAACTTTTTTATATACAGGGATTGAAAGTATTCCCAACACAGGGTCTTTTTCAGACAACTTCAGATTTATCAAAGCTTCAGCTGCAATATAATAATTGTTTGTTATTTTGGCATGTACTGACAAAATTTCTTTTGGTACAGGGATTACGGATAATTGAAAAGCAATATTTTTTAGAGACTGAATAACTGGCTCAATGTCATCTGGTGAAATATTTGTATTTACACCTTCATTAATTTGAATTGTAACAACAGAGTCTGCATATTGAGTTAATTTAGTCGTATCTTTTGAATCAAAAGTTAGGAAAATACTTTCCGGGTACTTCTCAGGAATTTTAACCTCATTTAGAGCTTGATTTTTAAGGTCTTCAGCTAATTTATCCCCTGTTTCTGTGCTGTATTGACCTGCTTGCTCCAGTTGAGCCAATCGTAGAAGTAAATTTTTAGAAAGAATACTTGTTAGAGAATTTGGATCCGTTGTGTTTTTTTCAAGTGACTCTGAAATTATTTGAGAAGCAATTTCATTGTCACTTAATATTTTATCTTCTGGTCCAGCAATGATAGGATTTCTGTTTTGATTTACCTCTTCCCCGTCATTTGTCCCATCACCGTCACTGTCCGGATTATTTTTGTCGCTTTTCCATATTTCTTCTTGCCAATCAGCCAAACCGTCTCCGTCCGAATCTTTGGGGTCTAGTTGTGAATTTAAATTATTTTTTATTGTTAAATTTACTAAAGACTCTTTTGAATCTTCTCTCTTCTTAAAAAAAATAGACGAAACAATTGCTGAAGTTGTTAGAATAACCACAATTATTAGGAAGGCTAGAACTTTTGGGCTTGGTGTTTTTATTTTCACTAAAAAAATTATATCACAAAATATTTCTTGTCATGTTATAATTTCCTCATGAAGAATTTTTTGACCATTACTATGATAGTAACCTCCTCCTTTATTCCTTTTGTGGCTTTTGCACAAATTAATTTGGTTAGAGATTTGTTTGTCGGGATAAGCGGTTCGGATGTTTTAGATTTACAAAAGATTCTAAATAAAGATCGAGAAACACAAATTGCTCAATCAGGGATTGGTTCTTTTGGTAATGAAACTAATTATTTTGGAAATCTAACTAAAGAGGCTGTGCAAAAATTTCAAATCAAGTATTCAGATTATGTCTTAAAACCAATTGGTCTGTCTGTACCAACCGGTTATGTTGGTAAGTTAACCAGAGATTTCATCAATCAAAATTTTCAGATTGAAAATTCAACAAGCACTAAGACTATAGACATAAATACAAACAATAAAAATATAGGTGGATTGCCTATCATTGAATCCATAACCCCAGATACTGTTTCAGGCAAAACAAAAATAAAAATAAAAGGACAAAACTTTACCGATAAAAATACGGTTATTATCACTTTTGAATCAAGAACAGAATTTACTAATATTAAAAGTTCAAATAATGGAACTTTAATCGAATTTGATTTTGAGTCTTCTGCTCAAAAGAAGTTTGATCAAAAATATGGGAAAATAAGTAAAAAGACCAAGCAAAAAGTCCTAGAAAATTTTCCAGAATATCGTTTAGCCATATCAGTTATTACAGATAAAGGCCAAAGCAGTCCAAAATATGTTTTATTTAAATTAAAATAATATGTTGTATAAAATTAAACAAAATATCATAAATAATTTAGCCATATTTTTTCTTTTATTTTCTTTTATTTTCTTAAATTACCTAGTGTTTTTTGGAAATAATTCTGTAATTGCTGCATCAACCGGTATTAGTATTGCTACTTTGATTGGGGGTACAACAGGAGGTGTGTCCGATGTGTGTTGTAACGGAATAGTTCTTAGCTTTGATTCAATCGACTCTTCCAACAGATCAATTTTAGATGGAGATGCTTTATGGGAAACCGGTTCTACAAATAGTTATAACTATCACAATGAATTTACAGAGGGCTACTACACACTCGGATTATTATCTCAAGGACAATGTATTACAATTGAGTCAGAGTGTGAGAGCGCTGAAAATATTCCAGTCATAAAACACGTAGGAACAAATGGAATTCCAACAATAAATATTACTGGTGGAGGTATTTAATCAAACCGAACCACTGCTCTACTCTTAAGTTCTCTGCTCTAATTTTAGGATTTAAATTTAAAGTTTCAAAAATTTTAGTGAAATCTACTTTTTCAAATTCTTTTTCTTTATTTAATTCTTTTAAATTTCCTAATAATATTTTTCTTTTGTGAGCAAAACCTGTATTTAAAACTTTAAAAAATAAATCTTCATTAAGATTGTTTTTAGTGAAATTATTTTTAGAGATATTTTTAAAAAGAACTATGGCAGAATCAACAGAGGGTGCTGGTACAAAAGAGCCCGCCTTAACTGTTTCAATATATAAAGGTTCACAATAAGCTTTTACAGAAATTGATAAAAGACTTTCTTTATTATCTCGAGCAATAATTCTTTCTGCTACTTCTTTTTGCATCAAAAGAACCATTATTTCTGGTTGATGAGTTCCACTCAAAAATTTTCTAATAATAGCTCCTGTAATGTAATAAGGGATATTTGCAATTAATTTATATTTTATTGCAATTGATTTTAATTTTTCTAAATCTGTTTCCAAAATATCACCATTTAGTAAGAATAAATTTTTATCAACTTTATCTTTAAAAATTTCTTTTAAAAACTCATACATTCTTTCGTCTTTTTCAATCGCCAAAACGGCGACTCCTGCCCCTAAAAGTTTTTCAGTCAAAGCACCCTTACCTGGTCCAATTTCAACTACAAAATCTTCTGCCATTAAATCGGCCGCCGTAATAATACTATTTAAAGCCTTTTCTGACTTTAAAAAATTTTGTCCAAGTGATTTTTTAGCTTTTAAATCAGAGCTTAATTCCATAAAAATATCTTACACTATATAGAAAAACCACGCTATTATTAGAAAATTATATATTTCAAACCCGTCGCAAATTTTAGAAATCAATTAAAAATTCTCGGCGACTACTACGACTTTCTTCGTCAGAATTTTTACCCCAACCATAATTATCAGCATATGATTTTTGTTCAATTAAGTGATCACTAATATCACCAAGAAATTCAGAAGGAATTTGAGTATTTTTACTACCAAAGATTGTTCTAAAAGAAGCATGAGTTAAAAACAAATGATTTTTTGCACGTGTAACAGCCACATAAAATAGCCGGCGCTCTTCCTCCTCATCAATTTTTGAATCATCTAATCTTTCATGTGGAAAAAGTCCTGTCTCAAGTCCTGTTACAAAAACCTTATCAAATTCTAGTCCTTTTGCAGCATGAATTGTCATAAGTTTAACTCCCCCATCATTTTTATTTAATGAGTCCTGATCAGAAGCAAGCATTACATCCTCAATAAATTTTTCAGTCGCTTCTGAATAATTAGTTTCCCTGTCGTCTGATATATCAGCATAACCATCATATTTCTTTGCCAAAGAAATTAATTCTTTTGCGTTCTCTAGTCTTTCTAAACCATCCTCCCCTTCTTTCATTAGACTTTCTTCAATTGTGCTTATCTTTAAAATATATTCAACTAGTTCGCTAGGTTTAATTTGACCAATTTTAGATTTAATATCTCTAATAATATTCCAAAAGCTTTGCAATTTTTCTTTTGCACCAAGGTTTAGGTCATCAGTCTTTTTCTCTTTTATTTTTAATAAGGTCACTTTCCCTATTCCTCTGGTCGGCTCATTAATAATTCTAGATAAGCTAGCAAAATCATCTGTATTAAGAGAAAGTTTTAAATAAGCCACCAAATCTTTAATTTCTTTTCTGTCAAAGAACCTGGTTCCAATTACTTGGTGTGGTAAACCATATTTTAGACAAACTTCTTCTAATACCCGAGATTGAAAATTAGCTCTAAAAAGAAAAGCAATTTCATTTGGATTCACTCCTGCTCTAATAAATTCCTGAGCTTTTTGAACAGCAAATAAAGCCTCATCATACTCATCTAGGGCTGAATATATGGTTATCTTTTCACCATCATCATTTTCGGTAAATAAATTCTTTTCTTTTCTATAAATATTTTTACTAATAATTTCATTTGCTGCATTTAAAATATTTTTTGTTGATCGATAATTTTGTTCCAATAAAATTATTTTAGAATTTGGGTAATCTTCCTCAAAATTCATAATATTTTTAATTGTTGCTCCTCTCCAAGAATAAATATTTTGATCGATATCCCCCACTACACAAATATTTTTATGATTCTCAGCAAAAATTTTAGACAGTTCATATTGGACCATGTTTGTATCTTGATATTCGTCTATATGTACATATTTAAATTGATTTTGGTACAAGTTTCGAACTTCAGTATTTTTTCTTAAGAGTTCTAGCGTTTTTGAAAGTAAGTCATCAAAATCAAAAGCATGTTCTGCTTTTAAGGTGCTTTCGTATCTAACCCAGATATCATAAATGTTTTGAGCCTCATAACTATTTCTAGAACCATCAGAATCTAGATATTCCTCAGGACTAATCAAGTCTCCTTTTTGTTTTGAAATTATTGAAATAACTTTTCCGGGCTCAATCTGTTTTGGGTCTAGACCTAGGTCTTTTATAATATTTTTAATTGCTCTTTTGGAATCGTCTCTGTCATAAATTGAAAAAGTTTTCTTGTAACCTAAAATTTCTGCATGACTTTTTAAAATTTGAACTCCTAATGAGTGAAATGTTTTGATAATAGGTCTTTCAAGTTCTTGAACAGGTCTTGTAATATCCGGGCTGTTGCGCAATAAGTGATCTACCCTTTCTCTCATCTCGCCCGCAGCCTTATTAGTAAAAGTAACTGCTAAAATATTTGTTGGTTCTACCCCTAATTGAATTAAATGAGCAATTCTATGTGTGATTGTTTTTGTTTTTCCTGCTCCTGCTCCTGCCAAAATCAAAAGCGGCCCTTCTGTATAAAGAACCGCCTCTTTTTGTCTTGGATTTAGTGAATCTAGAAGTGACATGTAGAGAAATATTAACATATTATCTTAAAAAAGTTTCCAACAGCTATTTTTTCTTTAAAAATCTCACAACACCCCTGTGCAAAAGCAAGATTGACACCCTTTTTCACTCTAATATAATGACTTTAAGACTGATTTTCAGGTTGAGGGAGGCCCGTTGGCCGTATTCGGATTTGTTGAAAACTGCTTAAATTAAGGCTTATTTTACATAACTCACAAGATTTCAAGTCATTTTCTGTAAAGGTTAAGACTAGACTGAACATACTGAGAAAAGCCCGTATCGGCAAAATTGCCCTTATTTCAGGCGCTATTCTAACAACGACCCTACCATTTGCTTACGTAGGAGCTTTTCCATTAATATCATTTTCTCTTTTAAACAGTCCAAACCCTTCTCAAAACCTTTCTGAGAAGGCTTCTTTTATTGATAACTCTCAAAACATTAGTGTTTTAGAACCGGCAAATCATATAGATCCAAACCCAGCCAAAGGGGGTGGAGATATTAATGTTGTCGAAGGTAAGGCACTTTATGCTGAAAATAGCCTATCTGGAGTAGCTGTAGATATTAATAAGCCTGGAAATACTGGCAGAATTAGTATTTATGAAGTTCGTGAGGGAGATTCTTTATCTCAAATAGCAGAAATGTTTGATGTTTCTGTTAATACAATTCGGTGGGCTAATGACTTTGACGGAGATATTCAACCTGGTCAGTCTCTCATAATTCTCCCTATTTCTGGTGTAAAACATGTTGTTAAGAGTGGTGGAACCATCAAAGATGTTGCAGATATTTATGGAGCTGACGCTAGAGAAATAGCCCTATTTAATGGTTTACCAGAAAACACTGTATTAAAGGCTGGAGATGAGATTATTGTTCCTCATGCAGAACTTAAGCATGATGAGCCTGAGAAGAAATCAACAGGAAAAGGTAAAACTTATGTAAAAGCTGGTGCAAGTACAAACTCTACAACAGCTACTGCAAGTGGTTATTTTGGTAATCCAGTTCCAGGTGCAATTATGACTCAAGGAATCCATGGTTATAACGGTGTCGACCTTGGTGCACCAGCTGGAACTCCTATTTATGCCGCAGCCGCAGGATCTGTGATTACAAGTAAAGAAGGGGGTTGGAATGGAGGTTATGGTTCAATGATTATTATTTCACACGACAATGGAACACAGACTCTTTATTCACACATGAGTCAGAATGCTGTAGCTTCTGGTCAAAAAGTTAAAAAGGGTGAACTAATCGGTTATGTCGGTTCTACAGGAAAATCAACAGGTAATCACTTGCACTTTGAGGTTCGTGGAGCCAAAAACCCATTAACATCACTTTGTACTGTTGGAAAAGTTTGTCGCTAATATTAATATTTTTTATATCGAAATTGTACAGCCTCAAGTATGTGGGGCTTTTTAATTTCAATAGAACCTTCTAAGTTGGCAATTGTTTTAGCTATTTTAATTATTTTGTAATAACTTCTCATTGATAGTTTATAAGTTTTGTATATTTTCATTAAATTTTCTCTAGCATCTTCTTCTATAATAATATTTTCAATTTCTTTTGGAGTTAAGTCTCCATTTAATTTGTTGTAATTTTTTAATTGTACTTCTCTACAATTTAAGACTTTATTTTTTAGAATACTGGTCAAATCTTCTTTTTCTAAATTATTTTGTATAATTTCCTTCTCGTTTATATTTGTAACCTCTACCCACATGTCTATACGATCAACTATTGGATTTGGAATTTTTGTCTGATACTGCTGTATTTGGTAGGGGCTACAAATACATTTTTTAATATTTGTATTATTATATCCGCAAGGGCAAGGATTCATTGCTGCTACTAATATAAAATCAGCTGGATATCTATTAGATTCGTTTACTCTTGAAATTAAAATACTTTTCTCTTCTAGAGGTTGTCTTAGAGAATTAATAACCCTTTTGTCGAATTCAGGTAATTCATCTAAAAATAATATGCCGTTGTGTGCAAGAATTATTTCGCCCGGTAGGTGTGTTGATTTTCCCCCTATTACTGAAGAGTATGAAGATGTATGATGCGGAGATCTGAAGGGTGGTTCTTCTATTATATTTCCAGTTAACATTCCTGAAATTGAATAAATTGATGTTGTTTCTATAATATTTTCTATTTTAAGTGGGGGTAAGATTTCTTTCATGGCCCGGGCAAGCATCGTTTTTCCGGTTCCCGGGGGTCCATACAGGGCAATATTGTGTTTTCCGCTCGCAGCTATTAATAATGCTCTTTTGGCTATTTCTTGGCCTTTAATTTCAGAAAAATTTATTAAAGGTTCTTTTTGTATTACTTCTTTGTTTTTATTTAAACATTTCCGAATGGATTTTTTATTTGTGAGATGATAAATTAATTCCCCAAGATTTTTTACAGGATAGATATCAATTCCTTTTATAAAAGAAGCCTCATCTGAATTTTCATAAGGAAGATAAATTTCTTTGAAGCCATTGTTTTTAGCAAAATTAGCAATTTGAATCACCCCTTTTATTCTTCTGGTATCTCCATTTAAAGATAGTTCACCGACAAATAATTTATTTTTAGCTTCAAAATATATTTCTTTTGAGGCTGCTAGATATCCAAGAGCTATAGGAATATCAAAATAAGTTCCCATTTTCTTTTGATTGGCTGGAGCCAGAGAAACAACCACCTTTTGATTTTTTTGTTTAGGAGATTTAAATCCACTATATTTAATTGCTGATGAAATTCTGTCCCTTGATTCAATAACAGATCTGTCCCCAAGTCCTACAATATTAAAAGAATAAAGACCTCTTGCAATGTCTATTTCTATATCTATTTGATTAGCAGATAATAATTCTGCTTGGGCACTATAAACTTTAAAAAAACTCATCCAATTGATTATAATAGGATGAGTTAAAATTTTATTTAATTTTTTATTAACTTAATTACTGAATCTGTTCGTTGATGTGAGCTATGCATGTTCTGGCTGATGGGTTCGCTTCTAACCTTTCAATTTCTATTGGTTTTTTGCTTATTTCACAAATTCCATATGTCCCATTGTCGATTCTTTCTAATGCAGAATTAATGTCTTTTAATTGAATTTCTAATTCTTTTACTAGGGCAGTATTTGCCTCATATTGTTCTATGGAGTCAGCAGAATCATTTGGATCAGCTGTGTTGTTTTCCTTTTCTCCTGGTATAGGTTCCCAATCAGACGGATTATCTGGATTTATACGACCAACAGTTTGTAGTTCAGCTAATATCTTAGCCTTTTCTTCTAAAAGTTTTTTCTTGAAATGCTCTGTGTCTATTTTTTCCATATTTAAATTTTATCACAAAATTGTTTTTACTAAAAACTACCTAACTAATTTTGCAGTATTTAAACGATTAATTATCAACGTAAGAGTATCTGAGTTTGTAGTAAATATTAAATGATCTTTGCTTATAAAACTATAAAAGAATAATAATTTTCCATCCTCATTACTTATTGAACGTGTATCTTTATTTGCTAAAATTAAATCTTTAAAATCTCTGTCATTGTATTTTTGAGTTAATGTTTCGGTACTTGTTGCAGAAGTGGTTGTTGAAATTTCTATATCTTCCTCATATTTCAAAAAGGCTTGAGATGAGCCAAGGTTTTTAAAGAAAATATCTTTTATATCAGAAATCATAATATATTCCCATTCAAGCATTTTTGCATATGAAATTTCATAATCGTTTGATTTAAATAATATGAAAGGCTCTACACCATCCTTGGTTTTGTGGATTCCTAAAAGGAATTTTTTGTCTAACGATCTTGTTAGTGCGTCTGGTTCTCGTGCTTCTAATATATTAAAAAATTCTTCTGTAGATATTTCTACCTCATTAGATATTTCCCTGCCATTATTAATCGTTGTAACTGTCTTACTTATTTTAATTTGTTTTACAGAATCCTCTTTCATTTCTGAATTAGAGTTATTAATTATATTTCTTATTTCTCCAACCAACTCCCTGTTTGTTTTTCCTGTTACATTAATGTTTTGAAAATTGTCTATGTCTATAAAATTATTTGAAGTTAAAACTGTAATTTGTTCTGGCTCAACAAATTTATTTAGTGTGTAGTAATAGTATCCCCCTCCAACAGCTCCAAGTCCCAATACAATAAAAACAATAGCTAGTATTATTTTAGATATATTTGTTTTTGAAGTTGGAGAAGATTCTTCTGTTTGTGCCTGTTCAACTTGTCTTCGCTGTTGTTCGGCCATAAGGATTTTTGCAGTAGAAATATTATCTTTTTGAACTGCATTTTTAACGTCATCCTCATATGTTCTGAGAGGTCTTATGTAAAAATCATTACCTCGCACACCTTTTTGAGGCTCTGGGCTTTTTTGTTCCTGAGAATTTTTATTTTCTTCTTGAGGATTCATTTAGATTTATTTTAACATTTTAAATTATAAAGATAAAAAATGAATTGTGTATTAAGCTTATAAACACAATAATTTTATTTTATTAATTTTTTATCTTTTCCAAAATTTTGGTTTACCTATTAGAAAAGTATCCTCGTGTAGGTCCATGTCTATGAAGTCATCAACAACCTCCAATAATTTTCCTGAACATGATTTACCAAAAGAAATTAATTCTACCTGACATCCTCCACTAGTTTTTAAATATTCTACTAAAGGAATAAAATCACCATCTCCAGAGGCAATAATAACAACATCTACTTTATGGGCAGATTTAATTGCATCTACTGCTAAACCAATATCCCAATCAGCTTTTTTGGCTCCACCACTAAAAACCTGCAGATCTTTAGTTTTTGTTTCTATTCCTAAGTTTGTTAAAGCTTCAAAAAAACCTTGCTCATCTCCAGATTCAGAGGTAATAACATAAGCAATGGCGCGAATAAGTTTTCGACCAGCTACTGTTTCTTTTAAAACGTTTCCAAAATTTACTTTTCGACCATATAGGTTCTTGGCACTATGATAAAGGTTCTGAGTATCAATAAAAACAGCAACGCGCTGCTCTTTGTGTTTAATAACGGGCATAAAAATATTTATTATAAAATTTATTAAAAATTAAAATCTGACTTAATTACTAAAAAATATCTGCTCTTAATTGTATCATGTTAACAACAAAAAATTACGGTTTTACCCGTAATTTTTTGTTTATTATTTAAGATTTAGTTTCTTTAATAAAGTTTTGTGTTTCTTTGGGTCTTTCTTCTCTACGTATTTTAAAGTTTTTTGTCTTTTAGCAACCATTCCCAGTAAACCTCTTCGAGAGTGTGTATCTTTTGGATTTTTCTTTAGGTGTTTTGCTAATTCATCAATTTGCTTAGACAAAATTGCAGCTTGGACTTCTGGTCCTCCTGTATCTTTGTCGTGTTTTTGCACATCTTTAATGGCTGTGCTCTTTTGTCTTTTTGTTAACATGATGTAGAGATAATAACACGGTTTAAAAACTTTTGCAAGTCCCCTATTTTACTAGGTCTCTTTATATAAATGTGTCGCACAATATTAATTGTGTTAAAATATTTTCATGGCTCAGTCTCAAATAGATAATCTTAAGCAAGAATTTTTGGAGTATGTAGAAATTGAAAAAGGTCGTAGTGTAAAAACAGTTAGAAACTACGATCATTACTTATCTCGTTTTTTTAAAGAACAAAAAATTAAGTCCCCTTCTGATATTTCAGATAGGTCTATTAGGGATTTCCGTCTATGGCTTAATCGTCAGGCTTCTAGTAAATATCAAAAAAATTCTAGTACGCTTAAAAAGCGTACTCAAAATTATTATTTGATTGCCTTGCGTTCTTTTTTAAAATTTCTTAATAAAAGAGGACATAAAACTATTTCTCCCGAGCAAATTGAATTAGCGAAAGTTGCTGAGCGTTCTCTTGATTTAATTTCTGCCGATGAGCTTAATCGTCTTTTAGATGCCCCTAATAAGGCTTCCGGTGAAGATCTGAAAATTCTTAGAGATAAAGCCATCCTAGAACTTTTATTTTCTACAGGTCTTCGTGTTTCTGAACTTTGTTCAATAGATCGTGACTTGGATTTAACTCGTGATGAATTTGCTATTCGTGGTAAGGGTGACAAAGTTAGAGTTGTTTTTCTTTCTGATGAAGCAAAAAAATCCCTGACAGATTATTTAGAAAAAAGAGATGATATGGATGAAGCAATGTTTGTTCAAGTTGCTAGTAAAGCGGGAAATGATGTTTTAAAAAAACAAGAATCAATTCGTCTTACAACACGTTCTGTAGAGAGAATAGTAAAATATTATGCTACAAAGGCTGGAATTACTAAAAAAGTTACTCCTCACGTAATTAGACACAGTTTCGCTACAGACCTCCTCTCAAATGGTGCAGATCTTAGGTCTGTACAAGCACTGCTCGGTCACGCCAATATTACAACTACCCAAGTTTATACTCATGTTACCGATAAGCACTTGAGGGATATACATAAAAAATTTCACAGTAAAAGAAAAAATTAATATTTTAATTATAAAAATAAAAATCGGTTGAGTACTTGGATACTCAACCGATCGGTTTTATTTTACAAGCTCAAATCGTGTGAGGGTTTCTTTTTTAGGCTCCCTATTGATTTCGCGGACAATATCGTCCGCAATTTGCTGAGATTTTGCAATCACCAGCCCTGTTTTGAGGCCGTAGGCCATCCCGACCCCAGAAGGGATTCTTCCTCCAAGAGTGCGCATTGAGCCAGAGATCAGATAGAATTCACCTTTCTCGGCAAGTTCATGAACTTCCGGGGAGTTGAAAAATATCGGCTCTTGTTTCCTTTCGGATCTCATATCGAAGATTGCTCTCTCGATATTTTCGATTTCTTGTTCTTGTTTTTCTGTTTTCACTTATTTTGCCTCGTTATCAGAGGACTTTCTTAAGGTTCTTATCCAGCTTCTGTTCCTGCTTCATAAAATGAAGAGGAGCTAGATATTTATTAATTTATATAATATTTTAAAAAAAAGTCAAATAATTTAATTTAAATAAAATGCGCTGTTTTTAAGCAGCGCATTTAAAGTTTGTCATCATTTAATTTTTTTTCGAATTCTTGGATTTTCTTGAATAGATCTTCCACTACCCTGCTTCCTGGTCTGTGTCCTGGTTTTATATAATTCATTTCAACCAGCCATTCAACAAAATCCTTTTCTTTTTTAGTATTCCACTTAACCTCCTCTCTGAGTCGGCGAAGTGTGACATCTAAGTTATCTAACTGTGCCATACTGCTCACCTCCTTTGGTTTGTTGTTTTGTGTACAATTTACCTACCTTTCATAAGCCTGACACTATGTTATATTATTGTCAATGAAAATCATTTCTTGGAATGTGAATGGTATTAGGGCTTTTTATAAAAAAGGACAATTTAATTGGTTGGTTTCTCAGAACTTAGATATTTTTTGTTTACAAGAAACTAAGGCCTTACCAGAACAGCTTGGCGAAGATATTAAAAATCCTAAGGGCTATACTTCTTTTTTTGATTGGTCCAAAGAGAGAAAGGGTTATAGTGGCACTGCTTTTTATGTAAAGAATGAGGTTTTGAATAAAGTAAAAATTTTTAAAATAACAACAGGATTGGGGATAAAAGATTTAGATCAAGAAGGTCGTCAAATCAATCTTTTTTTGGATAAAATGGTTTACATAAATTGCTACTTTCCTAATGGTGGTGGTGCTATTTCTAGACAAATATATAAACAAAGATATTATGATGAATTCTTAAAATACATTAAAAAACTTGAAAAAAAGGGTTTCGGTGTTGTTTTTACAGGAGATATTAATACAGCACATAATGAAATTGATATAGCTAGACCAAAGGAGAATGAAAATGAAGTTGGTTTCTTGCCAGAAGAAAGAATGTGGCTTGATGAAGTTAAAGATTCTGGTTTTGTTGATACTTTCAGAGAGCTAAATAAAAACAAAGTTCAATATTCTTGGTGGGATCAAAAGACTCGTGCCAGAGAAAGAAATGTTGGTTGGAGGATTGATTATTTTTTTGTTAGTAAAAATTTAAAAAATAAAATTAAAAAAGCAGAAATTTTTGATCAGGTTTTAGGGAGTGATCATGCACCAATTTTTTTAGAAATTTAATTAAGGCTTTTAAATAAAGGACATTTTTCTTTAAAATATAAGTGTCTTTTATAAAAGACACTTATCCACATGTTTGTCCTTTACAATGTCCTTTACTAGGAATATTATTAGTGCAGGTTCGAACATTATGAGTTCTTTGAAATAGTCGCCAGACGCGCATATTAGTTATTTAAAACTTTTTATTTAAGCGGTGTTCATGGCGGCGGAGACAAAACTGTCTATTAGCCAAATCGAAGGGTGATTCATAATTTCTCAACTAAAAATTAAATATTGCTCCCCAACCCATAAAACCCACTTTGTTCGCTCGTTCGCTCCCACTTTGTTCGCTCATTTAACCCAATCTCGACGGCCGGTAGGCGGTTTTTTCATTTATTTAATAAGTATTAAATTTATTTAACTCCTCTTTTGCCGCGTATCTCTTTAACTTCAGCTTCCTGAGCTTCTTTTTTAGCCTCTTTACCTGTTTCACCAAGTGCTTTTAACGCTTCAATTTCTAATTCAGCCAATTTCTCTGCTCGTTTCACAAGAAACGCCTCAGTATTTTTCTCTGGATTATCTAAAACTTCTTCTAATAGCGCATGCAAAATATACCCAATTTTTGGACCAGGTGTCATTTTTAAATCATTTATTAAAATATTGCCATTAATTTTTAACATTGTTACATCTATAGGGTCTGACATTACTTCGTCTAGCATAGCCTCGAACTTGCGCAGTCTATATGGCTCTTCTTTTGGTCTACCAGAACCAATTCGATCACATTTACGTAAATCCATTAAATCCCAGATATTTTCTTTTCCAACATTTTTAATTAGGCGACGAACTGCAGAAGGTGTAATTTCCTGAGTATCAGAGAAAAACATGTGCCATCTGACTAAATTTGTTGATTTCTCTATAATTTCTTTTGAAAAATTAAGATTTGAAAGTGTTTCACGTGCAACCTTGGCTCCAACCACGTCGTGACCGTAAAATGTTGTTTTACCCCCCACTTCTCTCTTGGTGTGTGGTTTCGCAATATCGTGAAACAAAGCGGCTAACCTAACAATTAGGCTTAAATTCTTATCAGCCGCATGTTGCAGGGTTCTTAGGCTATGTTCCCAAACATCATATAGGTGAGCTTGTTTATTTTGATTAACGCCAACCATATTTTCTAGTACGGGAGCGATAAACTCTAAAATACCAAGTTTTTGTGTCATCATAAGTCCAATCATTGGGTTTTCTGACATAATAATCTTTGTGAATTCATCACGAATTCTTTCACGTGAAACGTTATTCATGAAACGTTTCATTTCAAATATGGCAT
>CAYYEF010000006.1:0-28664 GCA_964470825.1 uncultured Candidatus Saccharibacteria bacterium
CATAAATAATGGGAACTCTTTGCGGGCTACGTCCTCAGCTAACTGGCGTGTACCCTTTTCACTTTTTTTATGAGAAATCCATTCTTCTAGACGAACCACACTTAAATCAAATTTTTGAAAAGCTTTGAAGTAAACTTGAAGAGGTCGATGAAATGAGAAAGTGATTTTTTCTTGTTTCTTACTACCTGGAGCCATATCAATTTTATTTGTACTTTCTGTCATATATGAATCAATGCGACGGAATTGAACTTTTTTCTCATTATCAAATTGCCATGAACTTTGACCAATAATTCTAAAAGTTGGATGATTCAAAACAATATAAGCGTGACCTGACTTTTTCAGAATTCGAGAAACTTCTGAAATTACTCCATTTAAGTCTTTCATATTTTGCAAAGCTAAGACGATCAGAACTTTATCAAAATAATTATCAGGTAAATCTGTTTTATCAGCTGACGCCACAACATAAGATAAATCGCCTTTTATTTCTGCTTCTACTTTTTTCTTTTCAGCTAAAGCAATCAATTCAGCGCCTAAATCTAGACCAACTGTTTTCTTGGCTAACTTAGCAATCTGACGAGTAAAGAAACCTTCGCCACAACCAAGCTCTGCAACAACATCAGTTGATTGAATATCCATCATTCGCAGTAGATTAGGCCCTACCACTTTGTTGTGATAAGTATCGTCTTCTTCTAAATGGTCTTTATACCAACCAGCTACTTTACCCCATGAGGTGTCTTGAGTTTTTTTATTCATATATAGATACTATGATAAAAATCGATTTGAAGCAAAAATAAAAAAGCGCCGTACCAGAAGGTCGTGCGCTCATTGTTTTTAATTTCGATAATAGGCGGCTTCGACAGCCCTTAAATTCCCTTCTGCCACAATATAGGGATTACTATAATTACCTTGTCCCGAAATATGATACTCAACACCAGCTTCAGCAAACTTAATGCCAGAAGCGGTATTAACAACTACCACAGTATCATCTTCTTTGATTTCGTTTCGTTCACGCATTTGCATGGTGGCATTAAGAGCCACCGCGGTCTGAGGACAAATATTTGCCCCATTCCTCATGAACCTGGCCCAAGTATCTTTGAGTTCGACTTCCGTTACTCGAACAAAAGTGACATCAAAGTAAGCCAGGAGATTTTGAATGCGTGGAAAAGAGACAGGATTGTTAATATTCATGGCCGATGCGACCGTTTGAGAAAATTCTCCAGGTGCATAGTCACTATATTGACTTTCTTGCCAACGAACCAAAGTGTCCGCTTTCTCAGATTGAGCGGCAATAATCTTTGGAAGATGATCAATCAGTCCGTGTTCTTTGGCACGAAGCAAACCAATCATCAACGCAGATAGATTTCCCCCATTACCAACGGGAATAGAAATCCAATCTGGAACTTGCCAATCCATATCCTGAATAATTTCCAGACCAATGGTTTCTTGTCCAACAAGACGCATGTCATTCTTACTATTCACTAAAACAAGTTCTGGATGATTGACCGAGAATTCTTGAACCAAACGCATGCATGCATCAAAGCCATCTTTGTGATCAATGGCAATAACACGAGCACCATGAGCCATCGCCTGGAATAATTGAGCTGGTGAAATGTTTTGATTAGGAACCAAAACTACACAAGACAATTTATCTCGACGGTATGCAGCATAAATTGCCGCGGCCGCCGAAGTATCTCCAGTAGAAGCACATGAGACGCCTTTAATTCCAAGTTCTGGATACTCCAATTGGAGTCTTAGAGCATCTGAAATTGCTACAGGCATTCCGCGATCTTTGAAACTTTCCGATGGAGACTGTCCCTCCATCTTAATGAAAAGTTTTTTGAGACCGATTTCTTGTCCAAATGATTCTGGAATTTCGAAAGGATCCGTTTGTCCTTCATTAAGCGAGATAATCGCCTCCTCTGGAAAATCAGGAAGAATAAAATCCCGCCACATCCACACCCCAGAATTGTTTGGATAATTTCGACGCAAAGGACCGTAGCGCAAAGAGTCGAAATAATTTTGAAGTTTCTTGCCGTGCCCATAACGAGCAGTGATATATTCTTCATCTCTTTCGATTTGAAGAAGAGATCCGTTTTGAGGATCGGTATAGTAGAAACGATCTGGAACTAAATTATTTCCACCTTCAACACTTTTGTGCCAAAAACGATACATAGGAGTCTGTTTTTTCATATTTATTTGTATTTGTACTAACTGCTCGAAAGCCTAACAAAACCACAGATTTTGTAAATAAAAAAGCGGCCATAATTTCAGGCCGCTTTATGTCATCTTACTTTAAGTTGAGCCAACGAACTCACGCATTTCTGTGCTCCGGCTTTACGAAAATGTTCAGCCAAACCAAAAAAATGATTTCGCAGAATTGCAATCGGCTTTACCCCAGCAATTCTCGCGTGAGACATATCCGAAACAACATCGCCAATATATGGAGTTTCATGACCAAGAGAAGATCGGCTGATGAAACTTTTAATATAATCGGTTTTGTCAGCAGTACGAATGGAACAAATTTCCAAATGAGAAAGATTAGATTTTTCTAAAATTGGAAAAATATTTTTTTCAGAGTTGGCTGAGATAATAGCAATCTCATATCCAAAACATTTCAAATTTTCCAAAAGCGCATGAGCGTCAGAAAATAGATTTGCTTCATACGGATCAGCTTCAGCAAGATACCATTGCCAGATTTGAGAATCATCGGCAGTCACTCCATGTTCACGATAAAAATTATTAAACGGAAAATGAAAATGAGTAATGCAATCCTCAAAAGTTGGTGGATTTAAACCACTTTGTTTGAATACATTACAAACACCACGATAAACACAATCCATGGAATCAACGATAGTCCCATCAAAATCAAATAAAAAGAACGGTTTTTTCATACTGTCCATGAGTATACTGAGTTTTATAAAAAATACCAGTTTTTAATTTTTAAATATTTTTTAGAGAAAAATTTTATTTATTTAGATAAGTAACAGTCAGTTGCAAGACAGTTGCAAAAGAAACCCATAATAGATATGGGATTTGAATATAGGCAATCCATTTAATGTAAGGATAAATAACATAGATAGCCCAAATTAATGTTCCTAATACTAATAAGATATCTACTGCTGCTAAAAAATTATTTTTTAAACCAAATTGAATTGGAGTAAAAATAAAATTGAAAATTAAATTTAGAATAAAAGGCAAAGCTACAATTACTGGAAGTTGTTTTGTAATAACTTTATAAAAAACTGTGCCGAAACTAGCAGCAATTAAAATATAAAGTACACTCCAAACTGGACCAAAAATCCATGATGGCGGAGCCCAAGTTGGTTTAATTAATTGTAAGTACCAATTATAAGCTTTCATTATTTAATTGTATCATAATATAATTTAGCCCCACACTGCCCCATTACCAAAATGACCGAATTTAGCGCTTTCTCGAAATACTGGTTTTCTTAAATCTAAAAATTTAATAATCCCTTGAGGGGTTAAATCGTAGTCTTTAATTTCTTCTTGAACTCCATCGACAGTTACTACAGCCATCAATGGCTCAGCTACACCGATAGCATAAGCCAAGTGCACAAACACTTCTTTAGCTTTTCGCTTTTGCAAATAATCAACAGCAATACGTCGAGCAATATACGCCCCACTACGATCAACTTTTGTAGCATCTTTACCAGAAAAACAACCACCACCAAGTGGAATATTTGGACCATAATTATCTACTGCCAATTTTCTACCAGTTAAACCTGTATCAGCTTCGAATCCACCAATGAGCCACTGACCATTTGGATTTCTCAGCCACACATCATTTACATTTTTAATTTCCGGATCAAGGTGTAGCACAATTTCTTTTTGAACCACTTCTTCTAAGTGATTATCGCTTTGATCACCACTTTCACAAACCGAAGTTAAAATTTTCACGACTTTACCATTCAAGGTTGTGACTTGCGCCTTACCATCATGCTTACCCATTGCTTTGGTAAGTTTTCGCGAAAGCACCACTTCTAGCGGCAAAAATTCTGGGGTTTCATTTGTGGCATAACCGATCATGATTCCTTGATCACCAGCACCTTCGTTATCCACACCATTTTTAATTTCAGGACTTTGCTGAACAACATTCACCGTTACACCAATCGGTTCCGTATATCCAAGGTCGGCATAAACAGAACGAGCAATTTCTCGAATGTTTAAATTCGCTTTTGTTGAAAGTTCTCCTGTAATAGTAATAATTCCATGTCCACCCAAAACTTCGACAGCCGATCTAGTAAAAGGATCCTGCTTCAAGGCTTCATCCAAAATTGCATCACTAATTTGATCACAAATTTTATCTGGGTGTGATGGTGTTACAGATTCTGCTGTTTTATAAATATTTTTTATTATCATATTTTTATCTTTATTTTTTAAGTGCTTCATCAAGAACGTTTATAATATCCACTGAGTCTTCTAGGCCTGCGGAAAATCGAAAAAATCCTTGTGTAATGCCCAGATCTTTTTCTCGGACTTCTTTAGGTAATGATTTATGACTCATAAATGCCGGATAACACAGAATAGTTTCTGGACTAGCTAATGATTCACCATAAATAATAATTTCACTTTTAATAATTCTATTAACAAACCTTTTTATATTTTTTATAGATTCGTCTTTTAAAACAAATGATAAGACAGACCCGAAACCTCCTGTCATTTGTTTTTTTGCAACTAAATGGTTTTCATGATTTTTTAATCCAGGATATAAAACCTTTTTCACAGCAGAATGTTTTGAAAGAAACTCTGCTATTTTTTGTGCGTTATCACTTACTTTTTTAAACCTAATTTCTAAAGTTTTAATCCCTTGAATAACTCTATAGCATTCATCTGGTGATAATACTGCTCCTATAGCACCTTGATAGAAACGTAGTTTTTCATCTAATTTTTTATTACGAGTAACAATTGCCCCTGCAATTGCATCATTATGTCCCGCATAATATTTACTTAAACTATAAATAACTGTTTCTGCCCCATAATTAAAACATTCTGTTGTTACGGGAGGAGCAAAAGTTGCATCCACTATGAAAGGTATTCCTGTTTCCTTCGAAATCTCTTTGACTTTTTCTAAATCAATAATATGTAGCGATGGGTTTGTTGGTGTCTCTACAAAAAAGTACTTTGTAGTTGGTTTAATTATTTTTCTAACACTTTCCAAACTACCGAAATCAGCGTAGTCACCTGTAATTCCAAAACGTGATAAAACATTTTCTATTAAACGATAAGTTCCACCATACACCTCTTTAGAAAAAACAATATGATCTCCTGGAGAAAGCGTTAGAAAAAGAGCAAACTCTGCAGCGACTCCTGAAGCAAAAACAGTAGTCTGAACTTTTCCATTTTTAATATTCTCTAATCCTGATATTTTATCTTCTAAAATTGTTCTTGTTGGATTTTTACTTCTAGAATATTTATAATCTGGATTAGAGTCAAAATGTTTCCAAGCATAAGTTTTGCTTCTAATTAAAACAGGGGCGACAGCACCATTTTCTTTATCAGGCTTTTCACCAGAATGAATTAACCTAGTCGATAAAGAATATTTTTTACTTCTTATTTTTGACATTTTATTTTATTAAGTTGATAAATAAAAAACAATCTCTAACGGGAGAGATTGCTTATCTAAATATAAGTTTGAATCTGTCCCTTTCGGGCTGAAGTTGGCACTTTGCATTTCTGTAAGTTGCCGGACGACTTTGCGGGTCAGTACCCTATTCGTCTCTCTTGATTCGCTATGAGATTGTTGCGATAGATTATAACACATAATAATTTTTATCAAAATTATTATCTTTACTCTCGTGTTTTAATTTGCTAGTTTAATAATAGATGAAAACTACTCGACCTTTATTGCGTGGAGAATTTGTTTTTCAAAAATTTCATACAGACTATGAGGATATAATGGAGGATTTTGATGAATTTGATCCAGAAATACCAGATGCTGTCATAGATCTTGCTTTGAAATTTGAAAAAGACAGAAGAGTAACTATAGAACTTTGGCATAAAAAACAATATTTAAAAAGAGATAGAGAAAATCCTCAGATTAGACTGGCTAATTTTTTTGAAATATGTGCTTTTGCAATAGAATTTCCACATGCTCATTTTGAACATGGTGAATATTGTGGATTTGATTCAATTATTGGAAAGTCAATTTTTAACAAATACTTTCCAACCATATATTCAACAGATGAGGATGATTCAAATCTTTTTGGTATTTACAGTATTAATAACAAGATAGAACCTCTCCCTGATTTTTCTCTAGTGGTGACAAAAGAAACACTACTATGAAACTTGCCTTAAAAAGCAAGTTTTTTATTTAATAAAAAGTAATATTTATAAGATAAAAACCGCAAGTAATATTTTAATATTACAAGCGGTTATAAATTAATTTTCAGAATTTTTTGGGTAAAACCAAGGTTTTTGTATGTTTGGTAAAGGACGATCTCTCATAATAATACTTAAAATCGAAACAGCAACCATAACCTGAGGAGAGATCAGTCCGAGTGTCATTCCAATCAATCTTCCATCTTGAGTAAAAACTCCAGATCCAGATTCACTAGTATCTCCAATAAAAGAATCATCCAGGTTGCTATTGTTAAAATATTTACTTATTCGATCAACAATACCAACAGTGACAACTCCAGGAATATGATTTCTGACACCAGCTTGAAATACAATATCATCTGGTTCAATTTCTTCTACAACCCCTAAACCAGTAATACTAGAACTTGGAGGGACAGTTATATGATATGTATGATGTTTTTCAATCCTCCTAATTTCTTTAACTGGCACAGGAATTTTATTTGCAATCAAAGCTTCTCTGGGATGAAAATCTTTGGTGTGATAAGACATTATTTCACTAGGCCCCAAATGTAAACCTGAAACCATTGTTTCATAATTCCCAACCATCGCCACAACAACTTTTTCGACTGTAATAATTAAATCATCCAAACGTTTAGATTTTGGATCAGATACAATATCACCACGTCTATAAACAAAATATTGAGAGTTCATAATTATTAGGTTCAAATATCTATAGATAATCCTATACCTCATTTATAAAAAGTTCAAGAAATATTTTTTAACACTCTTTGACAAAGTAAAAATAAATGTTATAAATTACCACAGAAAGGACTTGGAAAAATTAATCAACCTCCAAGTTAATTTAGTTCTATGAAAAGTATCCGTGGAATAGCCCTTTTTTGGGCAATTGCAGTATTAGCGGGAATGGCAGCTGTCTACATGTTCATTTCTATTATGGGACAGATACCAAATATATCGAGAGATGGTTATATATCAAAAATTATTCCATTCCAAGGAAAATTTTTTTGGTTTACAATCGCTCCCCTTATAACCTTCGCTCTAAAATATTTTAGCGAATTAATAAAAAATGGTTATGAAAAAATGGTTAGTAATCTTTGGGGTTACTTTAAATTTGGAATTTTTGTTGGAATATTGGCACTAACAATGACATATAGCCAACTAGACACTGAATATTTATCAGCGCTTCTGATTTTCGAATTAACCCTGATGATTTTTGGTCCATTTTTTACTAATGATCATTTGGAAGGAGTTATCATAGCAACAATTGCTAACATGGTACCAATATTATTTTATTTTGTTTTTATTACCAAATACAAGGTGGACATGTTGTTTTTGTTGCCAGGAATTGCAGTTACACTTCTTTTTCTAAATATGATTGCTTTCTCAATATTTCCATTTATTATTTCAATTCTTGAAAGAATATTTTCAAAGGAGTTCTGGAAATCAGCTAAATTGGGATTGCAACAAGCTGTTCAACAATAATTTAAACAAAGCACATAACTTTAAAAAGGAATGTGCTTTTTTATTTTTAAAAATAAAAAAGAGGTGTATTTAACACCTCTTTAAAAACTACATCATTCGCTTTTTCAGCTTTTGATTTTCAGCAAACTTATCAAGCCAACGGATAAAAAATACCGGACGAGGAGGCTCAAACTCTTTCATATTCACATGACTGCCATGAGTATATAAAGTAGTTGGATCAATCCAAGTTCTAAACACAAAATCAGCAACAGGAATTCCAAAGAATCCTGAAATGCCCTCATTGCATTTAATATCAGCATGATGCCTAAGATGAAAAGCGTAAACCATACGCCAAAATCTTCTGATTATGGCATTATGATGCTCCAAAAACGGTAACCATTTTTCAAGAGGTTTGTGCTCAATGGCGTGAAAAATCTCATAAAGAGAAATAGTCCAAGCTAAAGCCAAACTTCCCGCCAAAAATATTGGCACAGTGGGCAAAAGCCACTGAACCAAAATTGCAGGCACTGTTAAAACTGATGCAAAAGCCAAATAAGAATACCAAGGGAAATATGAATCTTCATGCTGTTTTTCCTCGATAATAGGATAAACATTCTGAATTCCGGTAGTCTTCTTATAGACAATGTGAGTCAGTCCGTGATGCTTTGTATGACTTTTATAAAAATATGAACAACCTGGAATAAAAGGCACGTGCAGAACATACCTGTGAAAAAAATGTTCGGCGAAGGCGTTAACCAAGTGACAGATTATAAAAGTTATGATTAACAGCTGCCAACTAGCATCGATTTGAACTTGCCAAACTTTTGGTGCAACTAAAGCCAAAGTTCCAAGATAAAAAACAATACTAGTCATGATTGTAATAATAAAGAGCGAAACCGAAAAAGGCTTCGTCTTTCTTGTTTGATTTAAGTTAGACATAAGTTCCTTTCGGTCGAATTCTGTAATAAGTATACCTTATTTTTTCATTAGTAGCTCGCTAGATAATTCGCCCATACCCATTTTAGATTCAGAAGAATATGGGAAAATTTTATGACCTAAAAACAATTCTTCCAATTTTTTTAATTGATTTTTATATTGTGATTTTTTAATTTTATCTACCTTATTAGCCACAATAACAATTTTTTTACCATGATTACGAAGTTGCTCAAGCATTTCCAAATCATCTTTAGTGGGTCCAATTTCAGCATCAATAATTAGAACAACCTTAGGATCATTTTTAGATTGAAATAAATACCAATATAAAAGTTTACTAATTTTATCTAAAATTTTTATTTTAGTTTTAGCAAAACCATACCCAGGCAAATCAATAAAATAATGTGAGTTATTTATTAAAAAAACATTTAATTCTTGAGTTCGTCCAGGAGTATTACTAGTTCTAGCTAAATTCTTAACACCAGTCAGTGAATTAAGCAGGCTAGATTTTCCAACATTAGAACGACCAATAAAAGCAATTTGAGGTATTCCATTTTCAAGAATTTCATTATCACCTTTTATACCTCTCATGAATACTGCTGAATTTATTTTCATATTTGAATCCTAGCAGAAAAATTGATTCGTGGCGATTATTTCTTATTTTTAAAATAAGCTCTGATTTTATCAATAAACAAAAATCTAAAACCCAAAAACTCAAGTCCAATAAAAAATAAAATACCCCAGGGTGTGAAAGGAGTAATAATACCTATAAAACCAATAAAAACTAAAAATACTCCAATTATTTTTTTAAAACTTGAATTTATTTTAAACATATTTGTGACCTTACGGGGAATCGAACCCCGATTTAAGCCTTGAGAAGGCTTCGTCCTAGCCGTTAGACGATAAGGCCAGTGGCTCTTAATATACCAGAAAAATTAATTAATGAAAATTGACTTTAATATATAAAAGTTTAATGTAAATATTAAATAAGTACCTTTATATGAGAATAAAAATTGTAGCATATTTGAATGCCCCTAGTCTTTTACAATGGCGCGGTTCACCTAATTCTACTATTTTTACAGGAATTTTTAAAAAAGAAATTTCAGTAAAAGATAGAAACAATCTTAAATGTGGTGATAAAATAAAATGCAAAGGAATTGAAATTTTTATTAGAAGAATAGAAAAAGGTAAAACTTTTATATGTGACGGGCAACTCTCTTCTGTTTCTATTATATACTTCCGAAAACTTAAAAAAGCTGGTTGGAAGATTGACTCCAGATCTGCATCTCAATATGGTTTTCCATGTAATGATCAAGATGAAAAGCTTAAGGAATATATTAGGATAAAACAAGAGGAGCTTAAAAGGCATCTTAGGACCAAAAAGCTTTTTAAAAGGAAATTTAAAAAGATAATAAAGGAAATTGAAAAAGATATGTTTCCTTTTAAAAATTTTCCTCAAGTTCATTAGATTAGTTTAAAAAAATCCTGAAATTTTCAGGATTTTTTATTATGAGAACAAATTTATTTAAATTTCCATTCAGACTCCTGTCTAACAAGTAATTCTGATTTTCTTTCTGGTTCTTTCATAATAACTTCAACAATCTTCTCTGTGCGTATTCCTTGAGAACCTTTTACTAAAACAATATCACCATCCCCTATTAATTCTTTTACAAAATCACCGGCTTCAGAACTTTTTCTAAACATAAATACCCTTTCTTTATTCATTCCATTTTTAAGAGATTGTTCTGCTATGGTTTCTGCCCTTAAACCAACCGTGATCAAAAAATCTATATTTAAATTGTATATCAAATCTCCAACTTTTTTATGTTCAGAGGCTGTAAATTTTCCAAGCTCAAGCATATCACCAAGAACAGCAACTTTCCTTCCATTATTTTCAATATTTTTTAAAACATTCAAGGCTTTTTCTACTGCAACAGGAGAGGCGTTATAAGTGTCATCTATAATAACTGTATTTTTTATTCCTTCGATAATTTTCATTCTACCAGGAGCTGAAACAAAACTATTCAAATTAGAGACCGCATCAATAAGCGAAACATTAATAGAATCCGCAACTGCCAGAGCTACCAATACTGGATAAATGTATTGTTCTCCCAAAACTCCATTTAAATTTACTGGAAAAACTTTTCCATTATAATTAACCTTAAAAGAAATTCCCATTGGAAAGTTTTTTTCTTTATCATAATTTATTCTATAATTAGATGAATAAAAATCAGCTCCGCCCTCTAAATTAGAATAAGTAATGGCTTTTACATGAGATTTATTTTTTATTTTTAGAACATTTTTATCATCTGCATTAACTAAAATAAAGCCCTCACTCTTAACATAATTTAGAAGATTAGTTTGCTCTTCCATAACTGCTTCTGGACTATCAAAAAACTCAACGTGAACTGGAATTTCACCATATGTAGTAAAGACAGCTACATCTGGTTGTAACCAGTGGGCTGTACTTTTCATATCTCCAGGATGATCAATTCCAACTTCCAATACTAACCACTCTGGATAATTTTTAGCATAAAATATTTTTAAGAATCCATCACCTATTATTTTTAACCAAGCCAATGAATTATTCCAACCGGATTCAGAACCAATAATAGTTAAAGGAACACCGAATTCACTGTTTAAGCTTTTTTTATTTTTACGAATTTTTAGACTCTTATTTAATGCATGATAAATAACATCTTTGGTAGTAGTCTTACCTACTGTTCCAGAAACAGCAATAATTTTTGGTGAATATCTCCTCACAATTAAACGAGCTTCGAAAGTAATAATTGCAATTATTATTTTTTTTAATATTTCTTTGATCATATATTATCTATCTGGTGGAACTTCATAATAGTTAATTAAATACTTGGCTATATCTATAAATGGTTCTGTTAAAGTTTCAGATGCATACTGGGCGTGTTGAGGCTCAACAGTATATAAGAAAACAATAAATTGTGGATCATATGCTGGAAAATAGCCGAAGAAAGAGTGAAGATACCGATCATCATAATAACCTCCGCCGGTGGTTTTGGCAATTTGAGCGGTACCTGTTTTAGCAGCAATAGAATAATTTGGTAAGGCTACAGTTCCTCCTTTCAAAGCCTCATCAACAACTTTCACTAACATCCGACTTATATCTTCTGATGTTTCTTGTTTAAAAATACGCTTTGGTTTAGGAAAATCTAAATTTTGAGTTAAACCCATATCATAATCAATCGCTTTTACTATATGGGGAGTAACAAGCAACCCTCCATTACCTAAACTAGCTAACGCTCTTGTAATTGAAATTGGAGTCATTGCTATACCTTGACCAAAAGAAGCGGTTGCATATTCAATATCTCTAGTACTATTTAAGTTAGCAATAAGTGGCATCCCCTCGTTTGGCAAATCAATACCAGTCTTATCAGACAAAAGACCTTTCATATATTCAGCAAATTTCTGATTTCCCATTCTTCCAACAACAAAAGCAACGCCCGTATTTAAAGAATTATTTAAGACGGTCTGCATACTAACAACACCTCTTGCCTTTTTATCGTAATTATAGAAAGTAGAATGATTTAGTGTCATCGAACCCTTATCATCATATGTTGTTTCTGGTCTCACAGCACCTGAATCAATTCCTGCAGCCATAGTTAGGGGTTTTACAATAGAACCCATTTCGTAAACACCTTCGACTAATCTATTATTATAGATTTCAGGATCTTTTATCTTATTAAATTCATTTAAATCAAAATTTGGATTTAATGCCATAGCATAAATTTCTCCATTTTTAGGATTCATAATTATCACACCACTTGTCTTTGGATTATATTGCTCTTTTACTTTCTCTAAAGTCGATTCAGCAAAAGCTTGTACTGAGGGGTCTATTGTTGTAACCAAAGAACCTTTTGGATGTTTTTTTTCTACTAAAGTTTTACCCAAACCAGAGAATAATTCGACAAAAAAATTCTTAAATGTCCCAGCATCCTGTCTATCTAAAACATCATTATAATATCTCTCTAAACCATATTGAGGCTTCAATTCATCACCTTTATAAGCTAAAAATCCTATTGTTTGTGAAGCAAGATTTTTTCCAGGATAAAATCGCCATTTTTCTTTATAAAAAGAAACTCCATCCAAATCTTTTTTCATTATATTCTCAACCAATACAGGATCGACTCGACGCGCAATTTCCTCATAAGGATCATCTTTTTTGAAAGCTTTATTAGCAAAAGCTTCTTCATCAAGATTTAAAAGATTTACCAAACTATTAAAAATATCTTCCGGGTTTTCTACAGAAGAAGGATTAATTGCAACTTTATAACCGGTCTTAACAGTAGCAGCAGAAATTTTATTACCATTTTTATCAGTAAAATAAATTGAACCCCTATCAAAAACATCTGATTGACCACCAGTATACTGTTTATCTGCTTTATCATTATAAACATCACCATTTATAATTTGAATTTGGTAAAGTTTAGCAACAATTAACAAAACAATAAGTAATCCTGAGGCTATTATAATGTTAGCTCGATTCTTTTTTAAAATATTCTTATTACTCATCCTCAGAAAAATAGAAAAGTTTATTCAATATTTAAAGTTAATCTTGTTGCATTGTTTCTAGCAACCAATATTTTTTTAGTTTCTTTTTTATTTGGAATAAGTCCAAATTGCTCAGCGTCATCTACAGAAATAGATTTTGTTTTATCTATATAAGAAAGTTCCAAATCACTTATTTCAGATTGTAAAACACCAACCTTTTCTGACAAAGTTTGAGCTTTAGCAGTATTAAAAGTTGCTGCATTAACAAGATAAACATAAGACATAACAGTAATTACTAACATAGTTATGCTTACCTTTATTAATGTTTTTATTTCTATTTTTCTAAGGTTCTTCTTCATGATTTTATAATTAAGGTTCTGATAAGTGATTTTTGTAATCTTTCTAAATTTCTTTTTCTATGACTCTCAATTTTGCACTTCGTGATTTTGGGTTTTGGGAAACTTCTTCTTCGTCTGGCACCAGGGGTTTTTTAATAACTAGATGTCCATTTTTCTCCTCAACAAACTTATTAAAAATTCTTTTAACTAATCGATCTTCTAGACTATGAAATGAAATTACAGCGATTCTCCCACCCGGATTAAGCATTTCGTATGCATCTTTCAAGGCAGTTTCGATCTGTTGTAATTCTCTATTTACGGCCATTCTAATAGCTTGGAAAGTTTTTGTAGCAGGATGTATTTTTTTATTACGATACCAGAATGGAACAGCCTTAGAAACTATCTCTGCTAATTGAGTTGTTGTTTCTATAGGTTTTTCTTCTCTAGTCTCGACAATTGCTTTTGCAATTCTTCTAGAAAATTGTTCCTCTCCAAAACCATAAATAATATCTGCTAGATTTTCTTCTTCCCAATCATTTACAACATCGTAAGCTGTAATAGAATTTTCTCCAGGATTATGTTGAAAAGTCATTTTTAAAGGACCCTCATTCCTGAAAGAAAAACCTCTTTCAGCATTTTCAAGTTGATCAGTTCTAAGACCAAGATCAAAGATAGCTTTATCAATCTTCTGGATGTGATTTTGATTGATAATATTTTTCAATTGATCAAAGTAACTAACCGCAAAGATTTTATTAGCGTTACAAGTAAGTAAATTTTTCTTTGCTTCTTCAATAGCGGTTTCATCTGCATCGATACAAATCAGGGTTAAATTTTCAGCTCGACTACTAGCTTCTCTAGTATGCCCAGCATTCCCTGTTGTTGCATCAACAATAATGTCACCAGCTTTGATGTCTAAAAGATCTATAGTTTGTTTTAAAAGAACTGTTGTATGTGCCATGTTTATATAGCGCCAATGTCGCCAAGTTTTTCTGCCATAAGATCGGCATTCTTAATTACTTTTTGTTTGTATTCTGTCCAAACTTTTTCATTCCAGATTTCAATTCGATTATAAACTCCTGTGAAAACAACTTTGTCTTTTACTTGAGCAACATCTCTAAGATGTTCTGGAATTAAAATTCTTCCGACAGAATCTATATCTACAATTGAAGCACTTGCGAGCATGTAACGATTGAACCCCCTTCTATCTGCTTGACCCATTCCTAGTTCTGAAATTTTTTTAGAAATTTCTTCCCAGCCTTTTAGGGTGTAAGCAAACAGACAATTATCTAAACCATGTGTAATGACAATTTTTTTACCAAGTTCTTTGCGAAATTTTATTGGCAAAGAAATTCTTTTTTTATCATCTACTGTATGTGTATATTCTCCGATAAGCATAAATCACAATGGTTTTTTATTTCCCACTTTCTCCCACTTATCTACTATTCTATACCACTTTGACCCATACGCCAACACAGTTATCCACTGTTTTAGACAACAAAAATAGCAATTTTAGATTGTAATATTTTAAAAATATAAAAAAGAAAACCCATAGCATTTGCTGTGGGTTAATTACAATAAATATTGAATTTAATATTTTACTCTTTTATTTCTTTTGGTTTCATTAGTGGAAAGATCTGAGCTTCACGAATAGAAACACCGGATAACACAGAAAATAGTCTCTCACTCAAACCAAAACCAAAAGCAGGAGGCATACCGTATTCCATAGCCTCGATATAACCTTCGTCTTTCATTTGAGCTTCATCGTCACCACCATCTCTTAATTTTTCTTGATGTTCAAAACGTCGTCTTTGATCAAGAGGGTCATTTAATTCACTAAAACCTTTTCCAAGTTCAGTTCCACCAATAACAATTTGAAATCTTTCTACTGTTCCAGGTTTTTCTTTTGATTCCTTAGCCAGTGGTTCCAAAAATATTGGTACATTAATTAAAAATCCAGGAGCAATTAAACTTTTTCTAATATCTTTCCATAATAAATCAGTGGCACGTTCACGATTTATTCCCTCTTTTTCAAACTTAATATTTTTATCTTCCAAAGCATTGATCAATTCATCAACATCTGCAGTTAATACATTTACACCGGATCGCTCTTCTATCAAAGAAACATAATCATACGTATTCCAATCTTCTGCCAAATCAATATGACTACCAGCTATTTCAAATTTAGTTGAGCCAAAAACTTTTTCAGCAATTTCAATATACATTTCACGGACCATTTTCATGCCTTCTGTATAGTTTGAATAAGCCATATAGAATTCAAGTTGGGTATAATCCTGGGCGTGCTCATTAGACATACCCTCATTTCTAAAGATACGTCCTATTTCAAAAGTTCTTGGAATACCTGAAACCAACAGTTTCTTCTGCCATAATTCTCCAGCTGAAATTCTAAGGTAAACATTCATTTCTAGAGCATTATGAAATGTAATGAAAGGTCTTGCATCTGCTCCACCTGGCATAGTTTCCAAAACAGGAGTTTCGACTTCTATAAAATCACGATTCAGCAAAAAATTTCTAATAGTTTGCCAAAAAGCACTACGACGAATTACCTGATTTTTTAATTCTTCATTTAATAAGATATCAATATAACGATTTCGATAACGTTCATCCTCGTCTTTAATACCGTACCACTCATCTGGGATTGGACGTAAACTTTTTGAAACAATTTTCCATTCTTTACACAAAATAGTTTCTTCTCCTCTTTTGGTTGTAAAAGGAATTCCTGTAATCTGAACAAAATCGCTTTGATCAATTGTCTCTTTGAATAAATCAAAAGCATTAGCAATTGAAGCTTTTTCTAAATCTATATTTTCATCAGCGTATGAAATATTTTCATCAGCTTTTAAAAGAGATTGGATACGCGCTGTTCCATCATACAAATCAATAAAAGCCAGAGCCCCTTGTCCGCGCATAGACATAATTCTACCTACAACGGTAACTGTTTGTGCGGATGACTCTAGGGTCTTGAACTGTTCTTTAACCTCAAAAATAGTGTGAGATTTTTCAACTTTTGAGGGATATGGATAAATACCCACCCTTTCTAAAATTTCAGCTTTTTTTTGCCGTATATCTTTAATTTCTTCAATTGAAGCCATACAGGAATTATACAGTACTAAGCGATAGACACAACAACGTAATTAACGCTACCCTTTGGAGTTTTGAATGAGAATTTCTCTCCAACTTTTTTACCAAGCAAAGCATGACCAAGTGGAGATTGGTGAGATATTTTATTTGCCCCCATATCAGTTTCTTCTGTACCTACTATTTGATAAGTAGAGTTTTCTGATTCTTTTTCTTTTTTGATTGTTACTGTTGAACCAACTTCAACAACCTCAGAGTGGTGAGGTTTAATGATCTCAGCATTTTTTAGGTAATATTGAATTTGCTCAATACGACTTTCGATTTCAGCTTGAGCTGTACGTGCATCATGATATTCAGCATTTTCTGATAAATCACCAAGGGAACGAGCGTACTCTAAATGCTCCGCAATTTCCTTGCGTTTTACAGTCTCAAGTTCGTGTAATTCGTTCTTAAGATCTTCGTATTTTTCTTTTGTTAAATACTCTTTTTCTGCCATTTTTTAATATAATTGGATTATTATAGCTTTATCTACTCAAAAGTCAACGAAATATGACCTAGACCTATTCTAGGTATTCTGAGGCATAAATTTTCATCCAATCAAAAAATTTTCTAGATACCGCCACACCGCCGATTAGATTATTTCTACTACCCTTTTCCATAACGATCACAAAAGCATATCTAGGATTATCATAAGGGAAAAATCCAGTTGTCCATGAATTTACGTCTTCTTTTGATACGCCGAGTTCAGCTGTACCAGTTTTTGCCGCAATTTTTAAATCTGGGTAATTAAGACCTTTGGCTGTTCCTGTTAAAACAACCTCTCTCATACCTTCTCTAACTATTTGCAAGGTTTCGTCACTAACGGCTACTTTTCTTTTTATAATAGCAGGCTCATTATCAGCAATAATTTTTGGTTCTACAATCATGCCACCGTTTGCAATAGCTGAAACTGCACGAATAACTTGAATAGGCGTAACTTGAACACCGTACTGTCCAATAGCTGTAAAATAAGTATCTCCCAAACGCCAATCATCATTAAAAATTTTCTTTTTCCATTCAGGATCTGGAATAGTACCAACTAAATTTCCAAAGAAATTATTTTGAATAGGTTCTCCAAAACCAAAATCTCTATAATATTTTTCAATTAAAGTAATACCTAATCCTTTTTGACTACCATAACCTCCACCGACTTGATAAAAATAAACGTTTGAAGACATAGCTAGAGCGTGTCTAACATCTACATATCCATGCGCTTTCCAATCCCTAAAAATAGAAGGATTGTCTGGATTATATGGATTAGGCACAACCATTTCTCTAACGCTTAATATTTGTTGGTATTGGCCAATCACTTTTTCTTGTAATGCACCAGCGGCAACATAAGGCTTCATAATAGAACCAGGAGTATATAGGCCTTGAGTAATACGATTCAAAAAAGGTTTTCTGTGATCATCTAAATAACTTTTATAAGCATCTTTATCTCCGACTAACATTTTATTTGGATCAAATTCTGGATAGCTTGTCATTGCAATAATTTCTCCAGTATAAATATCCATTACAACTCCTCCTCCTCCAGAGAACCCAACTTCATCAACCACACCTTTAATAGAATTAAATAGAGCCTCTTGAACACTTGAATCAATTGTCAACACTATATTTTTCCCATTTTGAGGTTGCTCAATTGTGCTATTAGAAACAACATTATTCAAGGCATCAGTTTCAATAATTTTTATTCCATTTTGACCGGCAAGCATTTCATTGTAATATTTTTCAATTCCTTCCACTCCAGTAATATCAGTATCGTAATAAAAACCAGCTTTATCTTTTTGAGGATAATTTACGTAACCAAGTATATGCGCCATACCAGGTTTATCTATATATTTTCTTAAATTAAATTCAAGTTCATTTACTGCTGGAATGTTCCATGCGAGTGGGACATTATTTCTGTCAGAAATAAGACCTCTATCAGAAAAAACTAAAGTATGTCTCAATACATTATTCTCGCTTCTTTTGATAAACTCATCTCCTTTATATACCTGTAACGCAAAAGCTCTATAACCAAAAAAAGCAATTACCCCCATAAAAATAAAGCCAACAAGCATAATTGAAAATACTGAGATTGGTTTTTCTATTCGACCTTCAAACATATCAGTATTAAATCCTGGCAGGTTAGCAGAGTCTAGAAAAATTTCATCTGGTGCAATATCCTGGTTGTATTTTTTTTGTCTTAAAAATTTAAATCTCATCTAATTAATAATTTTTTCTTAAAATTAATAACAAAGACTGTCAGAATTGTGGTAATTAAAGTAAAAATAAAATAAAAATTTTGAACTGATATTATATCACCATATAAACTATCTAAGATAAGACCTGCAAAAATAAAATCATAAAAATTTTTGAAATAAAACAATAATATAATTCCTAAAACAATTACCAACCACCAAGGCAAAATAAAAGCACAATATAAATAAATAATACTAAATAATATTCTTTTAAAGAGATTAATTTTAAATTGAGACTTCGACATATTCTAGATCGTTAATATTTACAGGATATTTAAAATAAACATCTTGAAAAGCACTTGCCTCATCAGAATATATACTTTGAACAACTCCTAAAATACTGTTGGTTTCAGAAGAATATATAGGAGTATTTTTTTCAACTACAAGACTTTTTGGTATTTTTATTTTAAAAGATAAATTACCTTGACCTTCTGCTTCAAATTCATTTCCCTGTAATTGAACAGGAACCTTATCACCAGAAGAAGAATATAGTTTTATGATAGCTGTTCTGTTATACGTCTCAATAACTCTTCCAACAAGCATTTTCTTATAGAAAACTTTTTGATCTTTTTTTATTTGATCATTACTATTAATCATAAAAGTATCAAATGGTGAGAAGGGTGGTTTGGTAATAATTTTTGTCACAACCACTTTATTCTCAGGATCAATAAATTGCATTTGATTTTTGAGATCTTCATTTTCTTTTTTTACACTTTCAAGAGTTAAGAGCTGAATTTTAAAATCTTGATTTTGTTCTAATAGTTCTTTATTTGTCTTTTGTAATTCACTTTTACTTTTAAAATATGCTGACAGATTTCCTAAACCAGAAAAAATACCTGTGTGTATATTTAAAATTGGTGATGCAATTCCTTGGATTACACCTTTAAAGAAAACTCCAAATAAAGACAATATTATGAAGAAAACGCCTATTACAATATATTTTCTATATCCTATTTTTTTATTTTTTTGGCGGTAAATCATCTTCTCGTTCAATTAATATATCTTTATATTTTGAAAGGTTTTCCAGTATAACCCCAGTTCCTCTGGCTACTGCAGTTAAAGGTTCAGCGGCAACATAAACAGGAATATCTAATTCTTCTTGAAGTAATTTATCCAAACCTCTAATCAAAGCTCCTCCTCCTGCTAAATAAATACCTCTCTTCATAATATCTGCAACTACTTCTGGTGGAGTTGTTTCAAGAACTTCTTTTGTAGCTTCTATTAATGTATCTATTGATAAAGCAATAGCTTCACGAATATCGGATTCTGTAATTATTACTTCGCGAGGCAAACCAGTAATCAAGTCTCGGCCACGCACAGGTGCCTCTAAAGGTTCATTATCTGGCAAGATTTTACAAATTTCTATTTTTAAGGTTTCAGCAGTTCTCTCTCCTACTAAAATTTTAAATTCACTGCGAATATATGAAATAATGTCAGCATTCATTTTATCACCGGCTACTTTTAGATTTTTTGAACGAACAATTCCACCAAGAGAAATTACAGCAATGTCAGTAGTTCCACCGCCAATATCAATAATCATACTGCCAATTGGTTCATGGACTGGTAAATGAATTCCTATTGCCGCAGCCATTGGTTCTTCTACAATGTGAACTTCTCTTGCTCCAGCATTAATTGTGGCGTCTCGTACAGCTCTAGTTTCAACGTTTGTAATACCACAAGGCACACCGACGACAACACGTGGACCAAGTAATTTTTTATTATCTTGTTGGGTCTTGTTTAAAAGATAAGAAACCATTTCCTCTGTCACTTCAAAATCAGAAATAACCCCATCAATAATTGGACGAACTGCTGTTAAATGTCCTGGTGTTCTTCCAAGCATTTGTTTTGCTTCCAAACCAACCGCAACCACACGACCAGTTTTTTGATTAATAGCAACCACAGAAGGTTCGTTTAAAATTACTCCTTTGCCAGGTGCATATACAAGTGTATTTGCTGTACCCAAATCAATTCCAATATCATTTGAAAGTGAAGTTTTCCATTTTTTTATTTTTTCTATAAGATTATTTTTTTTCATTTCTGATTTTTTCAATTAAGTCTGAAAGTAAAATTTCTGTATCTTCACTTGATTCCCCTTTTCTTCTATAAAAAACTTTATCTGAAGACAATACTAGGCTATTTTTTCCTATAACAATTTTGTAAGGAATACCGATTAAATCTGAATCGGCAAATTTTACTCCGCCTGAGACATCTCGATCATCAAGTAATACTTCTATACCTTCTTCTTGTAATTTTTTATAGACTTCCTCTGCTCTACTTGAACATTCAGAATCATTGATACTCAAATTTAAAATGTGTACTTCAAAAGGTGCAATTTTAACTGGCCAATTTAGGCCTGATTCATCAGCAAAAATTTCGGCCACAGTACCCATCAATCTTCCAATACCAATACCATAACTTCCCATAATAACTGGGGTTCTTTGACCATTAGGATTATCCACAATTAGTTCAAGTGGTTCTGAAAATCTAGTACCGAGTGTGAATATATTTCCAACTTCAATAGATTTTTTCTCAATTAATTTACTTTGATCTAATTCAAGTTCTGATAAAACAATGGGGTTTAAAACTTCTTTATTAATAGCTATATTTGTTTCTGGATTTAAATATATAGTATCTTCTCCCGCATCACACTCTGTCTGAAATTCATGAGAATATTTTGAAAAAACTCCTCCGCTAGCAAAAGTAACATATGTTCTATCTCCAAGTCCTACTTTTTTGAAAATATTAAGATAAGCATTTTTTACTTTTTCATAAAATTCAAGATGTTGTTTTTCATCTAAAGAAAAAGAATAGAGATCTTTCATTAAAAATTCTCGGCCTCGCATAATACCAGACTTAGCACGTAATTCATTTCTAAATTTAGTTTGAAATTGATAAGCATATACAGGTAAATCTTTATAGGAATTAATATGATCTCGCATTAAATTAGTAATTGGTTCTTCATGTGTAGTAGCCAAACCAAGTTCAGTATCATTTTTTAATTTAGTTCTAAACCAATTATCCATTACTGAATCATCCCAGCGATTAGTTTTCTTCCAAATCTCAGAATCCTGCAAGGCGGTGAGGTTCAATTCATTAGCGCCCAAATTATTCATCTCTTCCCGAACAATATTTTCTATTTTATTTAAAACACGAAGACCGAGTGGCAACATGGTATAAACACCCGCAATTTCTTTGTGAATAAATCCTGCTCTAATTAAAAATTGTGCACTTTTTGACGTCTCGTCTTTAGGCGCGTCCCGACGCGTCTTAGTAAAAATTCCCCCCTGTTTCATAGATATAAATATACCAAATTAAAGAGATAATGAGAAATTTAGATATTTCCCATTTTTTCAGCCTCAATAAAGTCTAAAATATGATTCACGTTTATCTTGAAAATATCACCTTTAAGCTCTGGGTGTTCTAAAAACCATTTACTGTTTTCTAAGCGGCGGTATGCTGCCGAGTAACTTTTTTCATCACCATCAGACCAAAAATTCATAATGCCATTTCTAAAATCAACATCATTATGAAATTTATTGTGATCTATTTGTCCATTTTTTAATTCAAATAAATCTTTTGCTAAACGAATCTGATTTTGTAATCTATCGATCGGTGCTATTTCACCAAAAGCTAAACCTTCCTCATTATCAACTAAACTATCATCTTCTTGACCTTTTTCTATTTTTTCAAAATTCATATTTTAAAATAATTTAATAACGTCATTGATTGTAATAATAATCATTAATAAAATTAGTAATAGGAAACCAATTCCATTTACCCAATTCACAATATTTGGTTTTAATTTTCTTTTTGTAATAGCTTCAATAAATACAATCACTAATCTTCCACCATCAAGTGCTGGTAGAGGTAAAACATTTAAAACAGCCAAGTTAATAGAAATAAAAGCAGTGAAACTTAATAAATAGATGAAGCCAAAACTAGCAGCTTCACCGACAATACCGACAATACCGACAGGACCAGAAACCTCATCAAGAGAAGCTTGGCCAATTACAGCTTTACCTAAAAATCCAACTAGATTAACGGCAATTAAGTGAATTGCATTTCCTGTCATAACAAAAGATTGAATAAAGGCTTTGTGGACAGGTAAAGAATAATCGCCTATTTCTTCAAGAGAAACCCCTATAGCCTTTTTACCGTCAACAATTCCATTTTGTGGTTCTATTGCAATTTCAAAATTTTCATTTTTTCTATCAATATTGAATTTGATAGATTCTTCAGAACCCGAGATAGTATCTTGAACTTTTTTTATATCAATATCTGAACCAGAAAAACTAAAATCTTTACTTTTTACTGAAACAATACTGTCACCAACTTTTAATCCTGCTTTTTGAGCCGGAGAATTTTCTTGAACACTAACAATTGTAACTCTTGGGTCTTTTATATATTCTCTATTTGTTTCATCGACAATCGTTGGACTTCCTGACATTAAAACTATAAAAAATAAAAACCAAGCAAAAATAATATTAAAAGTTACCCCTGCAACTAAAACGGCTGCCTGAATCAATGGACTCTTATTTACAAAACTATCCTTTGCATTAGGATCAACAGATTCATCTTCTGCATTTTCGCCATATATTTTGACATAACCACCGAAAGGAATTGCATTTAATGCATATGTAGTTCCGCCTCTCTTAAAACTAAAAATTTTAGGAGGAAAACCTACCGCAAATTCATCAACTCTAATACCTGATTTTTTAGCAACTAAAAAGTGACCTAGTTCATGAACAAAAATCAATATACCTAAAACAATTATGAAAATGATGATAGACATTATATTTTACAATTTAATTTCTTTTTCTTTTTCTTCTAATAATTTCTCCAATTTAGATTGATATGAATCAACAATTTTTTGCATTTGTTCAAGATAAGAAAATTTCTCATCTTTACCCATACCACCATTTTTTTCAGATTCATTAATTTCATTTTTAATTTCATCTCTAGAGTTTCTAATAGAAACCTTTGCTTCTTCTAGTTTTTTACCGGCCTGACGAATTAATATTTCTCGACGTTCTGAAGTTAATTCTGGAAAGATAACCCGAACACCTTTACCGTCAGAAACTGTAGATACACCAAGATCAGCCAAAGCGATTGCTTTTTCAATAGCAGAAATCTGACTTGAATCCCAAGGAGAAATACGAAGTGTTTTTGGATCTTCTGAACCAATATTAGCAACCTGATTAAGGGGAGTTCTTGCTCCGTAAGCTTCAATAAAAACTCGATCTAAAATTGTTACAGTGGCACGTCCAGTCCGAAGAGTGGCATATTCTTTTACTAACCAAGCTTCAATGTCTTTTAATTTTTGCTCAAATATTTTGAAATCATAACTCATACAACCATTATATAATTATTTTTCTGGTAATGCCAAGACAATGGCTTCAAGTATAGATTTTACAGATGCACCATTATCTGAAATAAAGCTTCTTAACTCCAAAATAGTTACTAATTTTTCAGGAAATTTAGTTTTAAAATTAAAATCATTATCAATTATTTTAATTAGAGAATCTATAAAGTTTACAGCATCTTGCTTTGTTTTTTTACCATCTTTTATTTCAGATGCTAATTTTTCTACATATTTAATTTTTTCGGCAATACTAAGTTTCAAAAAATTTTGATCTAAATCTTTTTTAAATTGATTTTCTTCATATACCACAAAAGCCCTAGACAAAACAGTTGGTAAAATATTATTTAATTCTGGCAAAACAAAAAAGAAATGAAGTCCTCTGGTTGGTTCCTCGAGGCTTTTTAATAAAGAATTTTGAGCTTGATGATTAATAGAATTAGTTTTAATGAAAAAAAGAGTTTTTTTTGATGTTCCAATTTTTCGATTAGATAAATCAATAATTTCACGAGCTTGATCAACTAGCAAATTATCATAATTAAATTCAATCAAATCAAATTCTACATCTAAAATTTTCAAAAAATGTTTTTTAATATCATCCAGATTATAAATATTACTTTTAACTAAATAGAAATGATTAAGCGATTCTTGATTTTTTATGTCTAAAATAAATTTCATTATCTCTTTGAAATAATAGTTTTTTTATAAGTATCCAAATGATTTAAAGCAATACCAGTTCCTTTAACTACACAATATAATGCATCTTTAGCAAGATAGGCTTTTACACCGGTGCGTCTGTAAACAAGTTCTGTTAGATTACGTAATTGAGAACTGCCTCCTGTCATAGTGATTCCAGTATCTATGATGTCAGCTGCCAATTCTGGAGGTGTTTCCTGTAAGACATCTTTTATGGCTTTAACGATCTCACGCAATTCTTTACTGATTGCTTTGACAATTTCGTTTGTCTTAATTTGAGTAGAACGAGGCAAACCTGTTAAAAAGTCTCGACCCTTAATTGTCATTTCAAGTTCATCATCTACAATAATCGCAGAGCCAACTTTTATTTTAATTTGTTCTGCTGTTTTATCTCCTATTGCGAGATTAAAAGTCTTTTTAATATAATCTCCTATTGCAGTATCAATTCTATTACCAGCACATTTCACTGAAGTAGAAGCCACGATACCACCAAGAGAAATTACGGCAACGTCAGTAGTTCCGCCACCAATATCGATAATCATTCGGCCTTGAGCTTCGTTAATTGGAATACCAGCACCAATTGCCGCTAAAATAGGTTCCTTTACAACATAAGCATTTTTAGCACCAGCTTTGATAGCCGCCTCGATAACAGCACGACGTTCAGTTGAAGTAACACCGGCAGGCACAGACACCATTACCTCTGGTTTAAAAATATTAAAACGTCCCAATGCTTTTGTAAAAAAATATGAGAGCATGGCCTCGGTTACACGATAATCAGCAATCACTCCGTCACGCATAGGACGATACGCAATAATACTTTCTGGTGTTCTACCAACCATATTTTTTGCTTCAATTCCAACAGCAAGAATCTTATTGTCTTGTTCAGAAACAGCAACAACAGAAGGTTCATTTAGAATAATTCCTTTTCCAGGCATGTAAACAAGAGTATTAGCGGTACCCAAATCTATTCCTAATTTTGGTGTAAAGAAACCCATAGATAGAGTAATATTATACTTTTTTAAGAGAGTCAGCAAATTGACAAAAGGCTCTTTGATACTTGTATAAAAATGGGAAAAAAGTAATATACTAAATTATATGTACATCCTGTCAGTAAGCCCCATAGTTAAGTCTACAAAAATCGAGGCTTTTTCTTATTTTTCAAAAGAAAAAGTAGAAGCAGGAAAAATTGTGTCAATTCCCCTAAGAAACAAATTAGTAAAAGGTTTGGTTCTTGAGTGTAAAGACTTTAAAGAAAATAAAGCTGAGATTCGTAGCTCTGAATTCGCCTTAAAAAAAATTCGTGGGGTCAGTTCTAATTTTCTTTTTTCTAAAGAATTTTTGGAAGCTTGCAATAAAACAGCGGAGTATTTTGCTACTTCAAAAGGTTCAATATTACATGCCATTACTTCAAAAACTATTCTGGAAGAAGCAATTAAAGTTATTCAAAAAGAAAAAGAAGTTGAAGCAGATTCAAAAAAAGAATTATTAAAAAAAGAGTCTGGAAAATTTATTATCCAATCTTCTGATAATGAACGTTTTCAAGACTATAAAAGTATTATCAGAGGACGCTTTGCTAAAAAAGGTTCTGTTTTCTTTTGTGTTCCAACAACTGAAGATGTAGAAATTGCAAAGGAACACCTAACAAAAGGCATAGAGGCTAATACTATTTGTCTAAGCAGTCGCCTATCTAAAAAAGAAATAATTGAAAATTGGAATAATGCCTTAAAAAGCGATAAACCAGTATTAATTATTGCTACAGGACTTTTCCTTTCAATTCCCAGAAATGATATTAGGACAATTATTGTTGAACGAGAAAATTCTCATGCTTACCGCACCCTGACTAGACCTTATTTAGATATTAGAAAATTTGCTGAATTTCTTTCTAAAGAAATTGGTTCGGAAATTATCTTTGGTGATTTAATGTTACGCTCAGAAACTCTAAAAAGATTTGAAGAAAATGAATTATTTGAATTTAGTCCTGTCAGATTTAGGTTTGTTACAACCGCTACTCAAAAATTAATTGATATGAGATTTGAAAAAAGTCCTATGCAGACTGAATTTCATTTTGTCTCAGAATTCGTAGAAGATCTATTAATTAAAAGTCAAAAAGAAAACAAAAGAGTTTTTCTTTTAACTTCTAGAAAAGGATTGGCTCCAATGATAGTCTGTGGCGATTGTGGAAAAATTGTAACTTGCGAACACTGTAGTGCTCCAATGGTTTTATATGGAAAGAATGCTAGAGAAAAAGAGAATTTTTTGAAATGTAGAAAATGTGGAGTTGTTAGAAGTGCTGGAATTAAATGCAAAAAATGCGAGAGTTGGAGACTTAACACCCTGGGAGCAGGAATTGAAACGGTAGCATCTGAAATAAAGAAAAAACTTCCAGAAAAAGAAATTCTAATATTGGACAAAGATCACGCAAGCACCCCAACCCAAATCAAAAAAATTGTTAACAAATTTTACGAAGAACCAGCAAGCATCATGGTCGGAACTGAAATGGCTTTGCTTTATTTACATGAACAAGTTGATCGAACAGTCATTATTTCTATTGATGCCATGTTTTCCCTTCCTGATTTTAGAATTAGAGAGAGAATTCTAAACATATTGATGAAAACCAAAGACTTGGCTAGAGAAAGTTTTATTATTCAAACTCGTCATGCAGAAGATTTATTATTCCGTCATGCTTTAGATGGTAATCTTGCAGAATTTTATAGATATGAATTTGCAGAGAGAAAAAAATATGATTTTCCTCCTTTTAGTACAATCATAAAAATATCTTCAATGAGAAGCAGTGAGCAGGCTTTAAAAAATGACTTTGAAGCTTTGGAAGAAATATTCAAAGAATATGATTTTAATTATTATCCTGCTTTTACAGAAAGAGTTAAAGGAAAATATGTCATGAATGGAATTATTAGAATTGAAAAAAATAAATGGCCGAGCGAAGACTTACGTCAAAAATTGATTAACCTTGACCCTCAATACGATATTGTAATTGATGCAGAGAGTATATTGTAGTAATCTTTACATATGTCCAAAATTGTCCAGAAAGATGAAAAAGAAGGTAAAGTTTTAAGGGAAATTGCAAGTCCTGTAGATTTTGGTAAGGATAAACTTAAACTACCTAAAATGTTAAGTGATATGCGTGAAGCCATGTTTTCTCAAGATGATGGTGTGGCTTTAGCTGCGCCCCAAATTGGAATATCTAAAAGAATCTTTGTGGTTAATCCGATGGTTTATAGAGAAGAAACTAAATACAAAGGACCAAAAGAATTAACTTTTATAAATCCTGTTATTAAAAAATCTTCAAAAGATAAAAAACTTATGGAGGAAGGATGTCTTTCAGTTAGACCATTATATGGAAAAGTGAGACGATCTAGTAGAGTGACAATAGAAGCCTACGATGCAGATGGTGTAAAATTTGAAATTACTGCTACTGGCCTATTAGCGCAGGTATTCCAACACGAGACTGATCACCTGGACGGTGTCTTATTTATTGATAAGGCAAAAGAATTATATGAAATTGGAGAATAATTTAAATAATACATTTATATTTTTTGGTACTGATAATTTTTCAACAACAGTTTTAGAAAAACTTTTTGAAAATGATTTTATACCTAAAATTGTAGTAACTGCTCCTGA
>CAYYEF010000007.1:0-14425 GCA_964470825.1 uncultured Candidatus Saccharibacteria bacterium
GGGTACACGCCAGTTAGCTGAGGACGTAGCCCGCAAAGAGTTCCCATTATTTATGACATTAGAGCTTAAAAAATAATGTTATTAATGAATAAGCAAAATTCGGAAAGAAAAATTAATAATCTAAATCTTTTCGACTCCTCATCTGATTAATTTTGGCTTGAGTAGAATCATAAACTGTTTTATTCGGTTCTTTATGTTTTATAATTTCATTTTTCTTGTATTTGTCTGATTTTCTAGCTAGTTCTAATTCAGAATTTAAATCTTCCAAAGTTGGTTTTTCTACAACAATTTCTTCATTTACTATTTTTTTAGCCAAATCAAGTGATCGAATAGCATATTCTTCATCGCTCTCACCGTTTTTAGGTAAAGTTTCAGCATAAGGAATAACTTTAGATCCTTCACTTTTTTTATCTGAATCAAAATCTAAGTCTACTTGTTCGAACTTCATGAAACTTAATTAAAACTTTCTTCTACAACTTTTTTCACAAGAGCTCCGTCTGCTTTACCTTTTAAGTCTTTCATTACAGCTCCAACAAACATACCCATTTTAGATTTATCAGTTGCATTCAATTCTATTTTTTTAGCATCAACTACGGCTTTTATTTCATCTTCAGACATTAAGGTTGGCAAAAAAGCTTCAATCACAGCTAGCTCGGCTTTTTCTGATTCAGCTAATTCTGGACGACCACCTTTTTCAAATTGCTCAATAGAATCTTTTCTTTGTTTTGAAGCTCTTGTAATAACCGCCAAAACTTCCTCATCTGATAATTCATCTGTAGGTTTTCTACCCTTAGAAACTAATTCATTGGTAAAAGAAGAACTTAGTAGTCTTAAAACTCCCAATCTAACTTCTTCTTTGTTTTTCATAGCATCTTTGATGCCGTCTTTAATTTGTTGTTGTAATGACATATATAGACATTATAACAAAATTTGTTGTTAGCAAAAGGCTTGTTTTTTGGAATATATAAAATAAAAATCGCCAAACCTCCTATGTTTTAGGGCTGACGATTTGATTTATTGGAACTATGATATTGAAACAAACAATACCTGGTATAAAATTTACTTCTCCAAGATTGACATCAGGATTTATTCTGTGAATTTGGAGAAGAATTTCTTCCATTGAGAAAGGTCTATTAACGTACCAACAAGAAATTTCAGCACTTTTACCATCAGGGTTAACAGCTGTGGTAAATTTGGAAAGGTTTGGTCCACTCATTCTTTTTTAGAGCCTATTCTTTTTCTTAAAAAAGTCAATTTGATATAATGTTTTTATGAATTTATTTATTATAATTTTATTAGCACTTTTACTAATTATCAATACTGTTTTTTTGGTGATTTATTTTCTTAGAAAAGATACTGCCCCCAAAAATGATGAAGCTGACGCTGTTCTAAAAAGCTCAACCTCTCTTTTGCTTCAACAAATGAATGAATTAAGTCGGGCAGTTGATCAAAAACTTGGTAATACCTCAAAAGAAATGCAAGAATCATTGCGTCATCAAACAGGGGAATCCTACAAAGTAATTCGTGATATCACTGAAAAATTAACAAAATTAGACGAAGCCAATAAACAAGTTATTTCTCTAGGTGATCGTATTCAATCATTGCAAGATATTTTGAAAAATCCAAAACAAAGAGGGGTATTAGGTGAATATTATCTAGAAACACTTTTAAAAAATGCTATGTCCCCAGGTGGTTATCAAATGCAATATAATCTGGGAAAAAATTCTGAGGGAACAGGGGAAATTATTGTTGACGCTGCCGTTTTTGTAAAAGATAAAATCATTCCTGTAGATTCTAAATTTAGTCTTGAGAATTATAATCGATTCATAAATGAAAAAGATGACATTAGAAAAGCTGAATATTATAAAAGTTTTGTAAATGATTTAAAAGAGCGTATCAAAGAAACATCAAAATACATTAAGCCGGAAATGAACACTATGGATTTTGCCTTTATGTTTATTCCTCATGAGGGAATTTATTATGATCTGTTGGTCAATCCTGCAATTGCTAATGATAATTCTGATCAAAATGAAAGCATTATCGAAAGAGCTGCTCGACAATACAAAGTAATTATCGTTTCTCCAACTTCATTTTTAGCTTATTTGCAGACCGTGCTACAAGGCTTGCGAGCCCTTCAGGTAGAAGAGAGAACCAAGGAAATTATCCAGCGCGTTGCCGAGCTTTCAAAGCACATTGCTGCTCAGGACAAATTTATGGAGAGTTTGGGTAAATCCCTAGGGACAACCGTAAACCACTATGAAAAGGCCTATAATGAGCTTAAAAAGATGGATAAGGATGTTTACCGTATTGCGGAAAAAAGTGCTGGTGTAGAGCCTTTAAAAATAGAAAAACCCGAAATTGAATAATATAGCTTAAATATTGCTTTTTTAGCTAGAACATGCTATAAATAGCTCCTATGAAATTAAGCGTAATTAAGACAGGTGGAAAACAATATGTAGTCGCTTCTGGCGATGTTGTTAATATTGAAAAGCTTGCAGGAGATTATAAAGTTGGTGATAAAGTAGTTTTTGAAGATGTGCTTCTTGTTTCAGATGAAAAAGATGTCAAAATTGGAAATCCTACTGTAAAAGGGGAATCTGTTTCTGCAGAAATTGTTGAAATAGGAAAAGCACCAACAGTAACTGTTATCAAATACAAAGCAAAAAGTCGTTACTTTAAAAAAAGAGGACATCGACAACCTTACTTCCAAGTTAAAATCGCTTAATTAAAAACTTTCTTAAAAAAACACCATAACTAAAGGTGTTTTTTTTAATTTCATCATATTTATATGATATTATATGTTTAAATATGACAGAAAAGATTTTTTTTGAAGAAGGAAACTATAAGAATGTTATAAATTCTTACATAGAAACAGAACCTAATGGAATAATTGGTTTTCTTATTAAAAAAGGTGTTGCAAAAAATAAGAAACAATCAAATATAATAATATTAGTTCTAATTATTTTAATGACATTGATTAGTTTGTGGTTGGTTTTTGGTAGTAATATTAATAATGATAAAATTATAACTAAAGATGGAAAAATATATTCTTTGGAAGAATATAAAAAACTTTCTATAGAAGGTAATGATCCTTTACTAAATAATTAATAATGAATAAAAACAATAAAGGATTTACTCTTATAGAACTTCTTGTAGTTATTGCGATAATAGGACTTCTTTCATCAATTATACTGGTTTCTGTAGAAGGTATTAGAAATAAGGCAAAAAACAATAAAAAAAATCAATTGGTTTCTCAATATATAAGGGCTGCTGATATGCACTATGATAAATATGACGAATATCCTGACCCAGGAAATACTATAGGTTTTTATTGTTTAGGTCCTTATTCCGCAAGTAATAGATGTTTTAATGGGCAAGGTTATAACACATCAGTTTCTAATTCCTTTGCAGAATTTATTGCAGGACCCCCTTCGGATGAAACTATTGTTGTTCAATCAGATGTATATGGTTACAAAGGGTTAGTCTATAAATGTCTTTCTAGTGTAGATAATTTATGTAAAAGTTATCAGATTGTTTGGGCTCTTATTGGGGATAAAGATAATTGTGTTGGAAATTCTACAACGGCTCTCTATTCTGGTAATAAAATTTGTTACTTTACAAAATAAAATAACCAAGATTTTTAATAGGTTGATAAATATAAAATATTTATAATAGACTCTGATACAATTATTTATAATAATAAATAATTTTAAAAAATGACAAATTTTATAAAAAAAATATCATTTCCTTTTTTTCTAATTGCTACTATAATTTCTACTTCATATATAGGTTCTGTCATGGCTTGGAGTGATCCAACTGGAACTCCTCCTAATAATAATACTTCAGCACCTTTGAACATTGGGAATAGTACTCAAACTAAAGATGGAATATTAAAAGTTTTAGGTTTTAAGTCCTGGGGTCCTACTATTATTGTTCCAAATACTATGGACAGTTATTCTATGGTAAGCAGCTTGTTGTTTGGGGTAAATGGTTCTATAGGAGCTAAACAATATTGTGATGAGAATGGTAATAATTGTTTTGGTCTTTCAAATCAAGATTGGCAGGTTCCAGAAATGGGTTATAACTGGTCAAAGTTTCCTAATTTCTACTATGCTAGATATTATAAAGATAATAACAGTATTGTTCATATTAAAGGAAATTTAATAGAGGTTTATAATTTTCCTGCTAGTTATCCAATGTTTACTCTTCCTAGTGGATATAGGCCATCTGAAGATATGATAATTCCTATAATCATTGGTAAAGAACTTAATTTTTCAAATAATTCAGGTGTTGGGTATTATTACACTGGTTCTTTAAAAATTGGATCAGATGGTCAGGTCGGTGTAATTGATAAAGGTGGTGCTACTTTACCATCAGCAGGAGATCTAAGGTATTATTTAGGCAGTATTTCTTTTAGGGCAGAGCAGTAAATTATTTAATTAATCTCTATTTTCAAAAGCGCTCTTAATTGTGTTTGAGTCAGAATATTCAATCTCAGTTCCAGTAGAAAGTCCGCGTGCCAGCCTAGTGATTTTTATATTTTTATTATTTAAATTATCTTTTAAAAAAGAAATAATTTTTTGGCAAGTATAATCACCATCTGGTGTCGCACTTAAAGCAAAAATAATTTCATTGAGGTTTGTGCGAGAATTTAAATTTTTTAAAAGTTTATTTAAAATATTTTTTACAATCTCTTCATCTAAATTTAGACTAAAATAACTACCGATGACATAATATTTTCCGTTATGAATATGACTTTTTTCTATTGTTTCTAAATCGTTATCATTTCCAATGATAATAATGTCTTTATCTACACGATTAGGATTACGACAAATATCACATTTTTCATTTTTATTATTGTGATCAAAGTATTTATTACAATCAGGACATTTTTTAACAGAGCTAAAAGTTTCTGATATTTTTTTTATAAAATTTTCAACAATTGTTTTGTCTTGTCTTAGGATATGTAGAACTATTCTTTTAGCTTGGCGAGGTCCAATACCAGGAAATTTTCTAAAATATTCTGTTAATTCGTCAATGTGATTCATGAATTTTATAAATTGAAGTATTAATTATTTTTTCATCTCTCTCTTTTTTATTAAAAGTCTCCAAAACCAGAATCTCCACCGTAGTGACTTTTATCTATATCAACATAACATCCTTTTTTGTCATCAAACATAAGTTCAACTTTACCTGTTGGACCATTTCTATGCTTTTCAATTAAAATTTCGGCGATATTTTTTCTATCAGAATCTTCTTTAAAACGATCTTCTCGGTGAATAAACATAACAACGTCAGCATCTTGTTCAATAGAACCAGAGTCTCTCAAGTCTGATAGGCGAGGTTTACCTCCACGTTTTTCAACTTCTCGAGAAAGTTGGGAAAGGGCAATAACTGGAACATCTAATTCACGTGCCAAGGCTTTTAGAGAACGAGAAATTTCGGTTACTTGTTGAACCACGTTATCACTTCCACGGCTCTGAGTAGGAACCATCAACTGTAAGTAGTCGACAATTATCATTCCAAGACCCCTTTCGCTTTTTAGTTTTCTTGCAGCTGAACGCATAGAAATAATATTGTTTGCTGGTTTATCATCGACAGAAATTGGAGCTTTTGATAGGACATCAAGAGCATCTCTAATTCGATCAAAATCATTCTCGTCTCTCAAATTACCAGTTCTAAGAGCCCAGGCATCTACTTGTGCTTCTGCGGCAAGCATACGATCGGTCAATTGTTGAGTACTCATTTCAAGTGAGAAAATCGCAACATGAATATTATTTTCGATTGCTGCTTTTCGAGCAAAATCCAAAGCCAGAGCAGTTTTACCAACAGATGGTCTGGCAGCTAATATAATAAGATCTGATTTTTGAAAACCAGCTAGTTTAGCATCAAGACTCTTGAATCCAGTGGGTACACCTCTAATCTCTTCTTTGTTTTTATGTAGTTTATCAATTCTTTCCCAAGCATCTCCCAAAGCCTCTCGAATTTCAACAAGGGTTCGATTTGAATTAAAGTTGGTAATCTCAAAAACTTTTTTTTCTGCTTCATCTAAAACTTCATCAATGGCACGAGATTCATTGTAACCAAGTCCAGAAATATGTTCAGATGCTTCTATTAATCTACGTAACAAATATTTTGCCACAATAGTTTCAGCATAGTGTTTGATGTTTGCAGAAGATGGTACAGATTCTATTATTTCAGATAAATATGTACGACCTCCCATATTTTCAAGTAGTTTTTTATTTTTCAATCTTTCGGAAAGGGAAATAATGTCTAGAGGTTTTCCTTCAGTGTAAAGTTCAATAATATTTTCATAAATAATTTTATGTCTATCTGCATAAAAGCTTTTTGAAGAAATTGTATCTATAACCTCATGAATAGATTCCGGTCTAATCATAATAGAGCCAAGTAAAGCCTTCTCACTCTCAATACTTTGAGGTGGAATTTTAAGTCCTGTTAATTGTGTTGCTATACTTACTGTACTCATAATAATGTAAATTTATAACTTTAGGATAACATTATAAAAACTTTATTAAAATTTTAATATGGGGAAGAAAAGGGGATTAATTGGCGATAACTTCGTAGCTATCCCCGGTATCTTTTACGGTATAACCAAGTTCTTGAATTTTATCTCTAATTTCGTCTGATTTTATCCAATTTTTTTCAAGTCTTGCTTGCTTACGCTCCTCTGCTAGTGTTCTAATTTGGTCTGGAATTTCAAAAAATATTTCAGAGCTTTTTTCCAAATTAAGACCCAAAATTTTATCCATTTCAAGGATTGTTGATACTTTTTCGTTTTCATTAACAGAGTTATCTTTTAATAAAATCCATATTGTTGCCACAGCTTGAGCTGTATCAAAATTATTTTCTAAATGTGTAATAAATTGTTTGAAGTATTTTTTATTAAAGGATTTTTTATTATCATTTTTATTTTTATTAATAAAGTAAACTAATTTTTTATAAGCTACTTCTGCAGCATTAATAGCTTCGTCTGTATAATTTGCCATGGTGCTGTAATTAGAAGTTAGAATCCAATATCGATAAACAAGCGGATTTTTAATATCTTCTAGATAAATTACATTTCCGATTGATTTAGACATTTTCTCTCCATTAACCAAAATATGATTTAAGTGAAGCCAGTAATTTGCAAGTTTATTTTTAGAAGTAGATTCTGATTGAGCAATTTCATTATTATGATGAACAGAAACATGCTCAATTCCACCTGTATGAATATCAATTGGTTGACCTAGGATAGATTTTATCATTGCAGAACATTCAATATGCCATCCTGGAAAACCAATACCCCAAGGTGACTGCCATTCTTGTTCTCTTTTCAAATTTGGTTCTGAAAATTTCCACAAGGCAAAATCTGTAGGATTCTTTTTTTCAGAATTTGTGCCTATGCGTGCTCCTTCTTGTATACCTTCTAAATTAATTTGACCAAGTTTTCCGTAATCTTTAATTTTTGCAGTATCAAAATAAATACCATCGCTAGTTTTATATGTTAAATTTGCTTTTTCTAGTTCTTCAATTAATTTAATTTGCTCATTTATATATTGAGTAGCACGAGGGAATATTATTTCAGTCAAATTGATATTTAATTTTTCCAAGTCTTGCATAAAACGAAGGGTGATTTCTTCTGTAATTTTTTTCGCCTTAACCCCACGCTCTTTGGCTGCTTGTTCAACTTTATCTTCTCCAATATCACCGTCAGAAGTTAGATGACCAACATCTGTAATATTAATAACTTGTTTTACTGTGTATCTTTGATAAATAAAAAAACGTCTTAAAAAGTCAGCAAAAATGTAAGCTCTTAAGTTTCCAATGTGGGCTGGTTTATATACAGTTGGTCCACAATGATACATTGAAATGTGGCCAGATTTGAATGGTTTAAAAGCCTCTATTTTGCCAGTTAAGGTGTTTTTAATTTTTAAGCTCATTATTATGTAATTGTAATCTAAAAATAAATAAAATGAAAATTACATCCATTTTTTCCACTTGAAGAATAGGGTAGTGGCTGAGGAAACTAATATCATTATAAAAATAACAATCCAAAAATCATTCGAAAATTTATCTATGGGATTAATTTTTGTATTCATACCAAAAACACCAGTTATTAAAGTTAGAGGAAGCATAATAAAGGTCATAACAGTTAGATTTTTCATTATTTCATTTTGCTTTGTATTTAAAAGAGAATCATTTGTTCTTCTAATTTCTAATAAGTATTCTCTTGTGTTCTCTAGTGAGCTCTGTACCTTTACATATTCACTAGTAATTAATCTTAAATTATTATCAAATTTTGAATCAAATAATTTTGTACCAAGTGCTTCAAAAGTCCTTAGTATTTCATAATGAAGACTAATGGCCTCTTTAAAATTAAGAAGCCTTCTGTTTAATTTTGAGATATTCGTAACCATTTTCGATTCTTCTCCGGCAAAAACTTTCTCCTCCACATCTTCTATTAAATCTTTTATATGATCTAATTGTTCCAAAAGAGATCTGTATAAATTAGTGATCATGTGAAAGAAAATGTGTCCCGAATGCTCCCCAATGCTACTTTTTTCTAATAGTGAATTAACTTCAAAAACCTTAGCAAATTGTAATACAGCATCTACAATGCCATATCTAGTTGTTATGATAAAATCTTTTCCAATAATGAAATCAACCTCTTCAATACTTCCTTCGACAGAATTATTTGTAGGAAAGTGAAGAATCAAGTAAATATAATTATCATGAAAATTAATATGTGGTTTTGCACTAGGTGCTAATAATTCATTTCCGATCACCGGGTCTATAGAATATTTCTCGACAAGTTTCCTAACTTCTTCATTTGTTGGAGTTTCTAAGTCAATCCAAGTTACTTTATTTTGTTTATAAGTAGAGATCATCTCTGTAATTCTAACAAAATTAATATTGCGTGAGTAGTGGATTATTAACAAAATTGACCCACTAAAATGTTTTTGAGATACTAAACATATGAAAATATTTTTGAGAAATTTATCATTCGGAGCTTTTAGTTTTTTATTGATTGCTATCTTGTTTGGCAGCGGATATTTTATTGGAAAGAGAGCGGAGGGCGGAACTTCTGTTCCAATAAATATTATTAACCCAACAGATTCATCAAAGGATGTTGATTTCGCCGCTTTTTGGAAAGTTTGGAATTTACTTGATCAAAAATTTGCTCCCGCTACTACTTCTCAACAAATAAGTAACCAAGATAGGGTGTACGGTGCTATTTCTGGAATGGTGGATTCTTTAAATGACCCCTATACAGTTTTTCTTTCCCCTGAAGAAAATGAACAATTTGAAGAAAATATACAAGGAAATTTTGAGGGTATAGGTATGGAAGTAGGTATTCAAGATGATATTTTAACTGTCATAGCTCCAATTAAAAATACTCCGGCTGAAAAAGCGGGCATCAAAGCTGGTGATAGAGTTATTAAAATAGATGACATGATTACTCAATCAATGAAATTGAGTGACGCTGTTTCAAAAATCAGAGGTAAAATTGGTACTCAGGTAAAACTAACAATTGATAGAAAAGAATTAAAAGAACCAATTGAAATAAAAGTTACTAGAGATGTTATAGTGGTTCCTACTCTTCAGACTGAATTGCGAAAAGATGGTGTATTTGTAATATCACTTTATAATTTTTCAGCAAATTCCTCGGCAGATTTTAATAAAGCTTTAAGAGAGTTCTATTCCACAAAAAGTAATAAATTAATTCTTGACCTAAGAGGAAATCCTGGAGGTTTCTTGGATGCCGCTGTAGATATTGCAGGCTGGTTTCTACCAACTGGAAAAGTTGTTGTAAAAGAAAATTTTGGTGATGGTAGAGATGAAAAAATTTTTAGAAGTAAAGGGCCAGGCATTTTTAATGAAAATTTGAAAATGGTGGTACTTGTAGATGGAGGATCTGCATCAGCGGCAGAAATCCTTGCAGGCGCTCTACAACAACATAATATTGCAAAAGTTGTAGGATTAAATACATACGGAAAAGGATCTGTTCAAGAATTAATAAATATTACACCAGAAACTTCATTAAAAGTTACAATAGCTCAGTGGCTAACACCAAATGGAACTTCAATTTCAAACGGTGGATTAACTCCAGATGTTGTGATAGAAAATACCTATGAAGAGGGATTAAAGGGTAAATTAATTGAAGATAAACAACTAAAAGAAGCGGTAAAGATTTTATTGGAAAAATAATTAATAATTAAATTTATGAAAGTATTGTTACTTAGAGACGTTTCTGGAATGGGGAATAAGGGCCAAATAAAAGAAGTAAAAGAGGGCTATGCTTTAAATTATATGATTCCTAATAAATTGGCAGTTCCAGCCGACGGTATAACTGTTAAGAATTTTAAAGTTGCAGAACAAGCAAAAAAAGATAAGGAGGCTATACATGAAGAGCTAATTAAAAAAACTTTATTAGATATTAAAGGGAAAAGAGTTCTAATAACAACAAAAGCAAGCGAGAAAGGTAAGCTTTTTAAATCAATTCATGGTTTAGATGTATCAAAGGCATTTCAATTAGAACATAATATAAAGATTGACGAATCTTGGTTTCCTAAAAACTTTTCTATTAAAGAGGTGGGTGAAGTAAAAGTAGTAATAGAAAAGATTGGACTTAAAACAGAAGTTATTGTTTCTGTTAAGTCTGAGTAGGAAAAAACCGACTAAATAAAGTCGGTTTTTCATTTAGAAAAATTTTAGTTAATCTTAGTTTACGTTGGCAACTTTTTTCACAACAGTTTTACCGTTGAAACCAGTTTTTCTAGTTGTTGTGAAAGAAACAACACCTTCTTTTCTAGCGAAAATAGTGTGATCTTTACCAAGAAGAGTATTTTTTCCAGGAAGGATTTTTGTACCTCTTTGCCTTACTATTATAGAGCCGTTTTTTGCTTTTTGGCCACCATAAAGTTTAACCCCAAGGTATTGTGGGTTTGAATCTGTAAGGTTTTTAGCTGTTCCGGCGGCTTTGACGTGTGACATGTTTAAATTTTAGTTAAATTTTATCCTTGTTTTGTTAATAATCAAGTACCCATGAGTTTAAAACAAAACAATAAAAAAATCAAGTTATTTATGATGTTGTCCTTAATTTTATTTATATCTGTAATTATAATCTTTATCTTTCAGATATATAGATTAGATACTAGATATAATCGATCACCTCATGAAATTTTAGTTCAAAAAAGCAAAATTGTTGGAGTTGAGACCAAAAAATTATTCGATAAAGATCCAAAAAGGGATTATATAATGGCCTCCAAGACCGGAACAAAGTACTACTATCAAAATTGTTCTGGTTTATCTCGTATAAAATCTGAAAATCTTACCTTTTTCGGTTCAGAAGAACAGGCCGAAAGGGCAGGTTATAGCCTTGCAAAAAATTGTAAAAAGCCCTAATTTTAGGTAAAAAACCTTATTTTAAGCCATTTTTACCTGATTGACTTTTTAATATGACCTGTGATACACTTAGTCTAACTCAGACGACAAGTCTGAGCTTTATGTTTTAAGGCCTGTAAACAGGAATCACCTTAAAACCTGCCCAACAGATACGGAAGCTACCTGGCAGATTAAAACTAAACTTAGGCTTATTTTACAATTAGCAATAGGGTTATCAATGTTGGTATCCTCTGCAGTCAGTAGCGATATGGTTGCTGGAACTCAGACAAATAACTCAAATGAAAATAGTAAAAGTGAGATTACTACCGTTCAAACTGATAATACTGTAAAGACTGAAGATTCTGAAAAGACTCACACTAAAAATAGCTCTTCAAAAACAACTAAACAAATCGTACAAGAATATTTCGCTGATACCCCTGTCCTAATAGACGTGGCATCATGTGAATCACACTTCATACAATTTGACGCTGATGGAACTATTCATCGTGGAAAGGTCAATCCTCAAGATGTCGGTGTTATGCAAATTAACGAAAAGTATCACCTGAGTGATTCTATAAAGCTTGGATACGATATTTACACTCTTGAAGGTAATATGGCATATGCCAAACACCTTTATAAAACACAAGGAACACGACCATGGGAATACTCATCTAAGTGTTGGAATAAAACAAGAGAGGTTGCGGTTAATAACTAAAACTAATTTTGTTAAGTAAAAAGCCTCGGAGCAATCCGGGGCTTTTGCTTTTTTAAAAAATATAAAACAGGTAAATAAAAAAGCTGGAAGTCACTAATGTGATTTTCCAGCTTGGTTGAGGTTAATAGCCCGTAAACCTTCCGTAACCGAATCCGACTCCGGCCGTCATTGCATCACCTTCGTCTGTGTTGCGGAAGTCAACGACGCGGCCGCCTCGGAATACGACTTTCGAAGTATTAACATTCATGAATGGTCCAGCATAAGGGATCATGCGTTTCCAACGCTGACCCCCATATGACCAGATTTCTTCATTGGGGCCAACTTGCCGTCCAGTGGGTTCGCCCCAGATGGAGGCCACTTGGGCCCGACTCATACCAATACTGATGTTCTCAGATGAGCTGTAGTTTTTTTCTCCAGATGTTGCCGGGGATGTGGTTCCTGACTGGGAGGTTGAAGTTGTAGCTGAGCAGCCAATAACCATAACCAATCCAATCACCAATGCTAGTGTTTGAATGAACGTTTTCATGTCCGAGTATTAAATTACAATTTTTTATAAAAAAGTCAAGTTCTGTTAGCTATTTCTACATAGGGTAGGGTACCCTATTATATTTAGTATTTTTATTTAAATAAAAATACATAATTATTTAGATTGTTAAAAATAAAACAATACAGGTCTAAGTTCTTGATAGAGGGTAAATAGACAATTTTTATTTTAATTGTATTTAATGGTGCCTGTGGATAACTTATATACCCCTGTGATAGCAATATGTCGCACAATATATCTTTTACGACACTATAATATAAAATAAGCCTTTATTTACATCATTCTAAACGCGCCTAAAATTTCTTTTTAAAACCCCTCCTCTTATTCCTATAAGAAAATATAAATTTATTTTTTATTTGTATTTTATATTTTATTTATTTATCCCTCTTCCAACTCAGTGTCTTTCTTTTTTGCCATTTTAATTTTTTTATCTATAATGCTGTATGGCTATAATAACAATCTTTGGTTTGGCTGGTACCGGAACCAGCTCATGCGGCAAACTTCTTGCTAAAAAACTTAATTATGAATTTATGTCTACTGGTAACCTTGTTCGGGCCTGTGCTAAGGATCTAGGACTTGAGCTTCATGAATACGAAAAGTTATTACATGAAAACCCAGACAAAGATAAAGAGTTTGATCAAAAAATTAAACAGATTGGTCTAGAAAAAGATAATTTGGTTATAGATAGTAGATTGGCGTGGCACTTCATACCTCATTCAAAGAAAATAAAATTTCATTGTCCAGATGAAATTAGATTAAAAAGAATTTGTCTTCGAGATAATTTATTTTTAGAAGAAGCAAAAAAAGTAACTTTTTTTAGAGAAAATAATCATATGACTAGATATCAAGATTTGTATGGTATCAAAGACTACACAAGCGATAATAACTTTGATTTTATTATAGAAACAAGCACAATGACTCCAGAAGAAATTGTGGATGTAATTGTTAAAAAACTAATTAGTTAATTTCAAAAAAGCAGTATATCCTTCACGTAATAATTCAACCAAAAAATTAACTATAAGAAGTATTATTTTCCAAGCAATAATTATACCCGGAATAATTATTTTTGTTATAAATTCTAATGGACCATATCCAAGCAGTTGAGCAATTACTAGTACAATAATAAGTAAAATTATAAAACGTATAAATCCCCTTTGTTTATTTTTCATTTTATTTAATTCTAGCATTTATAAAATAACTTTTGGAATTTTATTCAACACAAGGAGCAATTGTTCCGTTACTTCCATCATAAAAAATATTGTTAAGCATCGCGTATTTTGAAAATAATTCTTTTTTTACATTCGAAGTGTTAACACTAGTATACACAAAAATTTTTCCTTGCTCATATTCTGAAATATCTATATTTTTACCAGAGCAATAGTAATAGGTACCAATAAAGGCATCTGTTTTTAAAATATACTTTTTAGTAGAATCAAAAGGGTTAATTGGTGTTTGTGGTAAATATTTAGGAACCAAACCTGTTAATTCTACTGGAAAATTTTGTGGATAGTCTCCTGTATCAGTTTTATACAACTCCGCAGCATTTTTAATTTGAATCATGTCGCTTATTAATTTAGAAGCCTTTGATCTTTCCCTGGCTTGATTTAAAGAAGATAGTATTACAGCTGAAAGTAAAGATATTATTGAAATAACAACAAGCAATTCTATTAATGTAAATCCTCTTTTGTTATTATTTTTTTTAAAATAAAATTTCATTTTTTATAAACTTGGTAAGTAACTCATTGGATCAAGATATGCGTTAAGGTCAGCAAAAGGACCTG